>JBCBGR010000235.1:0-4565 GCA_038526555.1 Pseudomonadota bacterium | reverse complement strand
GCCGTCTTCATCCCAATCTCCTTTCTTCCGTCGACCATTGGGCGACTCTTCCGAGAGTTTGGATGAAGACGGCAACCAGAACGACGGTCGTTGCAATCACCGCAAAGAAAACCTGTTGAGTGCCAATGCGCGCCGCTGTCAACTTATCAGCCCCTTCCGATTGCTGGCGCTGCACATTTTCCAGAACGACAATGGAGTCATCAACGATGAGACCCGTTGCAAGAACCAAGGCTAAAAGGGTGATCAAATTGATCGAAAAACCCAACAGCCAGATCCCGGCAATGGTTCCAATCAGGGCAATCGGAATGGCCAGCGCCGGAATGAGCGTCGCTTTCCAAGAGCCTAGAAATATCCAGATCGCCAAGACAACAATCGCCACCGTAATGAGGAGGCTCGTGATGACTTCCTGTACAGATGTGCGAATGAAGACAGATTCATCGGACAAAACCCGAAGCTCCAATGGATCCAGTCGGTCATTCAGCGCTTCGACTCTGGCAAGGACCGCATCTGATATTTCAATTGTGTTGGACTGTGCCCGCCTGACAACACCTAAGCCAATAACGGGCTCCCCATTTAGTCGCAGTAAGTTCGAAGGATCTTGGGGACCCAGACGAACATCAGCCACATCGCTGATTCGCACATTACCCGACACGACAATATTTTGGATCAACTCAGGCGTGGCCGCTGTCGCTTCAGCACGAACGAGGAGTTCCTGATCTTGCGAGCCGAAACTCCCGACTGGAATATCAAAGGGCGCTTCGCGAAGCGCATTCCCCACATCAAGCGTCGTTAAACCAAATCGGTTGAGCCTGAGCGGATCAATGACGACCCGCATCTGGGATTGACGTTTTCCGAAAGCTTGCAAACTCGCCACACCGTCCACGGCGAGGAGCTCCGGTTCCACATCCCGTTCCAGAATCCGGGAGAGTTCGTCGACACGGAGACCCTCACCCAACAAAGCAACGGTAAGAATGGGGTCTGAGTCATTGTCAGCCTTTGTGACGAACACATCCTCAACACGGTCAGGTAAGGCCCGTGTCACCTGATTGACCGCCTCACGAACATCGGCAGCCGCAGCATCTAGATCAGAGCCGGGCGAGAACTCCAAACGCACACGCGCGCTCGCTTCCTCACTCCTGGCAGAAATATTCCTGACACCAGCCACGCGGGCCACGGCGCTTTCCAAAACACTGGTGACTTCCGCATCCATCGTTTCCGGTGCGGCCCCGGGAAGCGTTGCTCTCACCGTCACAATTGGACGATCAATGTCGGGAAGTTCACGCACCTCAAGACCGAAAAGTGCCGCGACACCCGCGAGCACAATAAGGATATTCAAAACAGCCGCCAGGAGCGGACGTCGAACTGAAAGAGCCGGTAACCCTGCACGCTGGTCAGACATCATTGCGAAATACTCTCAGCTTTACTCGGTGCTCTACGTGAGTTCTGAGGCGAAGTGGTCCGATCAGCCTTTGAAGGCTCTATGAAACTCCCCTCACGAACTTTCTGAACACCCTCTACAATCACGAGTGTATTTTCAGAGAGGCGCCCCCGCACCAACACATTTCCGGCAATACGAGAGGCCACATCCACAGGCGTTCTAACAGCGCGTTCAGCCTCAACAGTCCAGATATAGGCCCCGTCGCCACCATAAAGCAGGGCGGCTTCTGGCAAGATAGGGAGACGCTCGCCCTCACGCTCAAAACCGACACGGAAGCTCATTCCGGGGCGATAAAGATCGTTTTGGTTGTCAAGGATAGCTCTGACCGTGAAGCTGCGTGTCTGTGCCTCAATACCGCTATCCACCACATCAATGATGACACTGACGGGTCCACTTGCGAGTGAAAAGGGTTCGATTGTCAGTGTGTCGCCGGCGCCCAATGTGCCAAACACCTGTTCTGGAGCATCGAAATCAATGAAAAGCCTCTCACGATCATCCAAACGCGTAATCAGTGTTTGCTCTGTCAGGCGCGCACCCGGATCAATCTCTGTCAGGCCAACATACCCTGAAAATGGCGCGAGCACCTGACGATCGGATAGCTCATCCTCCGCCAGTTCGAGATCAATTCTAGCCGCCTCAAGAGCCGTTCGCGCTTCATCGATTTGGCTCTCTGAAATCGCTTCAGGCACATCGATACGCTCATATCGGTTGATGAGTTGTTCCGCGTCACGCACTTGGACTTCAGCCCGACGAACATTCAGCCGTTCGCTGCGATTTTCCAGTTGAACCAAAACGTCGCCCCGATTGACAAATTGCCCGGAGGTGAACCCAACCGATGTAACCTCTCCAGAGGTTTCCGAAAAGATTTCTGCGGACCGTTGTGCACGAGCGGTTCCGACTGCTTCAAATTTTTGAAGAATAAAATCGAAAGAGACCGGTTCTGTGATCACCTTAACGGCACGATCCGCCCCGCGTCGCTCCGAACGACCCTCAGCTTCTTCAGGACTTGAGCAGCCTGCGGCCAAGAGACCGAGGGTTATGATCAAGACCGGACCTGCGATACGGAGCAAAGACATTAGATGTAACGCCATTTCTTACTACAGGGCCCTCTTCCCTTATGCTTCCGGAAGCGTAGCAGCCCTGGATGACAGAATGTGTCTATCAAAGGATCCGGTATGGGTTTGGGTCTGCATACACACTTTCCAAGGCGGATTTATGAAATCGGAGACAGAAGAATAATTGTATCCGTTGCGTCTACGTGTGAGTCTTGAACAACCATTTGACTTATAAAGACCGGAAATCGAATGCGATGCATGACTCATCCCCGACCACCCAAGCATCATGTTCAGGAGCGACCTCAAAGGCATGTCCCGGACCGAGAATAGCCTGCGTTCCATCTTTCGCTTGGATCGCCATCCACCCGGATAGAATATAGCCAATATGATGTTGTGAGGCTTTGCCTGATTGTGGAGCAGTATGCTCTGAGTGTCGCCATCCCGGGTGATAAGTCCCAACGCCAATGGCTGCGGTCTCCAATTTCACGCGAGACCGTTTGCTACCATCTAGAAACGTCTGAAATGTTTCAGCGTTCGGATGAGTGCCATGCTGCAACTGGTCCATAATCTTCGTCTCTCTACTCATAGAATCAAATTACACTGAGGATGAAAGATGATACGGGGCAACCGATTTTTTCTAAGCCACCGTCCGTTCAACGACACCCAGCGGCTGTTCGCTTTGCATCTCATAAAGCTCCCGATACCGTCCACCAATTTTCTGGATCAGAACATTATGGGGCCCTTCTTCAACAATCCGTCCGCGATCAAACACGAGGATCCGGTCCACATCGCGAACAGTTGAGAGGCGATGGGCGACGATCAAGGTGGTTCGACCCTCCATCAAATCGATCATCGCATCTTGGATGAGCCGTTCTGTAATCGTATCCAGGCTTGAGGTGGCTTCGTCAAAAATAACAATCGGCGCGTCGGCTAGGAAGGCGCGCGCAATCGCAACTCTCTGACGTTCGCCGCCTGAAAGCTTAACCCCACGTTCCCCGACAAGCGTCTCCAGACCTTCGGGCAAGCGCGCAATAAAACCATCGGCGCGTGCACGTGTAGCGGCGCGACCAATCTCATCCAGCGTCGCCTCGGGTCTGGCATAGGCAATATTCTCAGCCAAACTCCGATGGAATAAGGCTGGGTCCTGCGGGACTAAAGCCACCGACCGTCTGAGGCTCTCTTGATCAAGAGACTTAACAGGTTGGCCATCCAGTCGAATTTCACCGCTATCCGTGTCATAAAGACGATGGATCAATTTCAAGAACGTCGACTTACCAGACCCCGATGGCCCAACAAGGCCGATACGTTCACCGGGATTTATCGTCAGGCTGAAATTCTCATAAATAGGTTGAGCCGCGCCCTCATATCCGAAAGTCACACGATCAAATTCAATTTGCCCGCCGCGACGGCTGAATGGACGGGCATCATCAGAATTTGCGATCTGGAAAGGCTTTTTGCTAAATTCCACGACATCTGTGAACTCACTTGTCGCGCGCTGGAGTTGGCGGATATTCTCTCCGACTTGTCCCATAAACCCGCGCAAACGGAATGTGGCTGTTAAGATGAAGGCGGCATCGCCGGGCGTTGCCTGGCCCGAACCTGCCAGCGAAATAATCACAAAAAGGATGATCACCTGCAGCCCGCCCCAGATGATTTGCTGGATCAGCCAGAGATCGTGACCACGATTCCAGGACGCCTTTGCTTGGTCCCGCCAATGCGCGGTGACCTGGGCGAAACGGTCATCTTCCCGCGCTTCGGCTCCAAAAGCTTTGACAGCAGGGTTATTGGTAATCGCGTCGGCAATCGCAGCCCCAATGGCGCTATCCGCTGTGGCGGCCCGAATATTCGCACGCCGGACATAGGTTCCTGAAATTGCAACAGAGACGCCAATATAAATCAGGGTGCTGACAAGAAACAAAATACCAAGCAGAGGAAAGCGAGACCACAGAACAATTGTCAGACCTAAAACTGTTAGGCCCAGCTGAAAGAAGCGCTTGAGGATAATGTCGCTGATGACCTGATAAGCCCATTTGCCGGTGCGACCGTTCGGAAGATTTTGCGCGGCAAGTGGG
>JBCBGR010000234.1:0-4581 GCA_038526555.1 Pseudomonadota bacterium | reverse complement strand
GTTGAAAGACCATAATAGCGGCCTTCAACTCTTCGCCTAGGTATTGAGAAATCACGAAACGCGATGACGGTCCGCCTCGCCAACGACATTGGCATGTTGCCGATCATGCAGGTGGCCAGACGTTTCGGTATTTACGATGAACCAAGGCCGGAACTGGCTTGGGCGCTCGGCGCAGGTGAGACCAACCTTCTTCGCTTGGCGACAGCCTATTCGATGATGATCAATGGCGGGAAGCAGATTACGCCCAGCATTTTGGACCGCGTTCAAGATGGTCAGGGCAACACAATCTTCGTTAATTACGACACGCTTTGCCCCGAGTGCCAGCAGGACGAGTATGTGGGTCAGGCTCCGCCTGTTCTTCCGGATGAACGCGAGACAGTCATTGATCCGATTACAGCCTATCAGGTGACTTACATGATGATTGGTGCCGTGCAGAACGGGACGGGCGCGCGTCTGAGGGCTTTAGGACGTCCTGTCGGCGGGAAAACAGGAACGACCAATGATTCGAAAGATAATTGGTTCATGGCCTTTACGCCTGATCTGGTCGTTGGTGTTTATGTCGGCAAAGATACGCCGCAGCAGATGGCGAATGAGACAGGATCGACGTCTGCGGTTCCGATTGTGCTCGACTTCATGCAAACCGTGCTCAAGGACGAAACACCCGTGCCGTTCCGCCTGCCGGATGGGATGACGCTGTCACCTGTCAATCGCGATACGGGGGAGCCCAGCTTTATAGGCGCGCCAAATGTAATTCTTGAAGCATTTCGTCCGGGTACAGAGCCGCAAATCGGATCTCTTGACAATACGATCCGCATCGGATCGGGGGGCGATACGTTTGGGTCAGGCTTCTTCGGAAGCGGCGACGATCTTGCGGGACCAACACCTGTGAATGCGCCGACTAATCCTGAGAGTTTACCGCTTGAAGAGGGCGGCGAGCCCACCGATATGACCGATACAGAATTGACCGAGGCCGAACTGGCTTTGGCTGAGGAAGAAGAGATTGAAGACGAACCAGAAGATGATCTGGACGACGGGCTTTACTAGAAAGCAAAGGCATCTTGATGCGCGCTGACATTGAACAGCTGAAAAACGAAATCGAGCAGTCTGTTGAACTGCTAAGGAGGCGTCTTTGACTGGGAAACCAGTGAACGCCGTCTGGCGGAGCTAAACGCACTCGCCGAAGACCCCACATTTTGGGATGACGCCCAAAAAGCCCAGAAATTGATGCAAGAGCGCGCCAAGTTAGAAGGCGCTTTTGAAGCGATCAACACGATCACCACAGATCTGGCTGACAATATTGAATTAGCAGAACTCGCCGAAATGGATGATGACGCGTCCATGCTTGATGAGGCAGGTGCGGCCCTGAAGCTTGTGCAGGAAAAGGCCGCTAAGGCGGAACTCGAAGCCCTTCTGTCGGGCGAAGCCGATGGCAATGATTGCTTTGTCGAAATTCACCCCGGCGCCGGTGGGACTGAGGCGCAAGATTGGGCCGAGATGATGATGCGCATGTATACGCGCTGGGCAAACACACGCGGCATGAAAGTCGATATTCTCGAAACCTCTGATGGTGACGAGGCCGGGATCAAGTCAGCGACCTTGAAGTTTAAAGGCGACAATGCCTTTGGTTGGATGAAGACGGAATCCGGTGTTCACCGACTGGTTCGTATCAGCCCGTATGATTCTAGCGCGCGCCGTCACACCAGCTTCGCTAGCGTTTGGGTCTATCCGGAAATTGACGATTCTATTGAGATCGAGATCAATGAGAGTGATTGCCGGGTGGATACTTACCGTGCGTCAGGGGCAGGGGGACAGCACGTCAACAAAACAGATTCGGCTGTGCGCATCACGCATGAGCCCACAGGCATTGTCGTTCAGTGTCAGAATGATCGCAGCCAGCATAAGAACCGGGCGCAGGCTTGGGATATGCTCCGGGCGCGCCTTTATGAGAAAGAGCTGCAGGAACGCGAAGCAGCAGCGCAGGCGGAAGCCGATTTAAAGTCTGAAATTGGCTGGGGGCACCAAATTCGATCCTACGTCCTGCAACCCTATCAGATGGTCAAAGACCTTCGGACCGGTGTTGAGACGTCTGACACACAAGGTGTTCTGGACGGGAAAATCGATGCCTTTATGGCGGCGGCTTTATCAGCCAGAGTGGGAGACGAGGCGGAAGGCTAAGCCTCGCCCGCGATTATTTACTCCGCGGCCTTTGCGGCAGCCTTGATCGGCGTAGGCGCGGCTGTTTTGCGGTTACACTTCCCGTCTAGGAAGGCGCCATTGGCGACAATGAGATTGTCCTGAATCAGGTCAGCCTGAACATTGGCTGTTTCTGAAAGTTCGATGCTGGACGCGTCGATCTTGCCCGTGACCTTGCCGCGAATAACGACTGTTGTGGCAATGATCTTGCCGTTAACTGCGCCATTTTCGCCAATCGTGACTTTCCCAGCCGTCAGGTTGCCGTCCAGCCGACCATCAACCTGAATTTCGCCATCGGTTTTGAGATCGCCTGTAATGACCAGATCTTGGCTAAGAAGCGTAGGGACAGCTGAGCCACGGTTTGCCAATTGCCCAGAACTCCCTTTACGGTGTGTGTTTTCAGTAGCGCCGGATGATGATCCGGACGATTTATTGAACATGGAGGCCAGCTTTCAAGAATGTCTGCGGGTCATAGGCTTTGCCTTGGAAACGGACTTCATAGTGCAAGTGCCGTCCCGTGCTTCTGCCTGTTGACCCCATGCCTCCCAGCTTATCCCCTTGAGCGACCGTGTCGCCGCGTTTGACGTAGATTTTCTTCAGATGCGCATATCGCGTCGTGAAACCGTGCCCGTGATCAATTTCGACCATGTTCCCAAAAGCGCCGTTCCAGCCTGCTTTCACCACAGTGCCAGGGGCTGTCGCAACAATGGGGGCCATGGGACGGCCAATAAAGTCCAAGCCATAATGACGTGTTGGTCGCTTGGTGAAGGGATCTCTGCGAATCCCAAATCGTGACGTCATGACTGTTTCGTCGAGAACAGGATGGCCAAGCGGTAGGGCCTCTACGATTTCGGCCAACGCCTGCGCCTCATAGAGACGCGCTTCAATCTCGGATGTGCGGGGTTGGAATTGTCCCTCAATCAGCTCTAGGCCGGGGCCATCCAATGGAATGAAGGGACCACCCTGACCTTCCGACCCTGCGCCAGTGATCGTTTCCATATCCATATTAGTCGCTTCGATGACAGCGCGCTTGAATGCAATTTTCTCCAAAAGCTCAGCTTCCGCAGACATCAGAATATTGTTCTGCGTTTCGTCGAGTGATAAGAGTGATTGTTCGACGACGATACCATCAGACAGATCCCGCGGACCAAACGCAGTTCTGCGAGCCACACGATCCACGCTATCGCGGCGAGTTGGTGACATTAGGATTTCAGCCTCTTCGAATTTCAGCGCAGGTTCATCACCCAGTGACAAAATGGAATCCGCTTCGACGAGTTCGGACAGTGTTCTGTGTTTGGCTTCTATATCGGCCGCAATAGCTTCGAAGCTCTCACGCTGTTCCGCCAGCATGAGTTCTGTTGTTTCGATCTTAGCTTGGCTCTCTGCGAGTTGGCTCTCAAACTTACTTTCGAGCGCAACAATGCGTTCGTCTGTTTTGACAAAGGGTGACGCGCCAAGCGCCATGTTCAGAAGTGTCAGGAATGACCAGGCGGCCATCAGGGCGATGACGCCCACTACGGTGAGCTGCAAACGGGTGGAGAGATTATAGTAGGTGACCTCGCCGCCTGAGCGGAGGTAGATTTGACGTTCGGGGAATGTTTGCAGGACGCGTTTCCGGACGTCCCCAAATACGTCAGCGATCATGATTCCCCATCCGGCTTTTGAAGCTTCCACGTTTTACACCATAGGCTGATCGTGATCGTAAAGCCCTTTTGCCATCTATGACGGTTAATATCCGATTAAATCTAATGATTGTGCACCAAATCATTGTAAAATTCCGGACTGAAACCTGCTTTTTCGCGTGCGACGTGATTCAGAGGCGGACGGATCACTCCATCATAATGTTCAAGAACCATGCCACGAAAAAGCAAGAGCGGGTCTTGCTCACGAATCTCAGCCACATAACGCAGCCATTTCATCCCAATCGCGACGTGTCCGATTTCTTCTGTGTAGATGATTTCAAGGACGTCTGCGCTCTTCTCATCGCCAGCTTATTTCAGCTTTGCGATCATGCCCGGTGTGACGTCCAAGCCGCGTGCTTCGAGCACAAGAGGGGCTATTGCAAGCCGTGCTGCGATATCTGATTTCGTCTTTAGGGCTGCATCCCAGAGGCCGTTGTGAGCCGGAAAATCGCCATAGGAAAACCCAAGCTCCGTCATGCGATCTGTGACCATGACGAAATGACGGGATTCATCATCGCAAACGGATGACCAATCGAGAATGAATTCGTCCCGTTTGTCGTCCAGCTCAGTGCAATGAGAGAACCGCGCAATCATGTCTGCCGCGAGATCAATCGCGTTGAGTTCAATATGAGCAATCGCATGGAGGAGGGCGGATCGGCCCTCTGGGGATCCGAGGCGGCGTTTGGCCAGATGTTTTGGAGAGACC
>JBCBGR010000233.1:0-4582 GCA_038526555.1 Pseudomonadota bacterium | reverse complement strand
ATGCCTGACTCTGAGAGACGCTTTTCCGCCGCGTCACGCATCAGTTGCAGGAGGTCTTCAAGACGCAAGACCCCGCCATCACGAGTCTTAAACGGCTTGCCGTCTGTGCCGTTCATCGTGCCGAAGCCGAGATGCTCCATCTGGTCCATCTCGAACCAGCCAGCGAGCGCGGCCACGCGGAAGACTTGCTCAAAGTGCATGGCTTGGCGCTGATCCACGACGTAGAGGATCAGGTCCGGGTTAATCTCAGCCTTCCGGTCGATGAGCGTCGCAAGGTCCGTCGTGTGATAAAGCACAGCGCCAGACCGAGCCAGCAACATGACGGGCGGGATGCCTTTTCGCTTTTCTTCGTCATAGTCTGGATCGACCCGGACAATCAGCGCACCGTCATCTTCAATGGCGAGACCTTTTTCCTTGAGCTCTTCAACCATCTCCGGGATCAGCGGATCGACACAGGCTTCGCCGTTCCAGAGATCGAACTCGACGCCGAGCTGTCCGTAGCCGTGCTTGAGCGCTTCGACAGACACGTTGATGAAGTGATCTAAAAGTGCGCGATAACCGGGACGACCCGCCTGCAATTCTGCCGTTGCGACACGTGATCGCTCCATCCGGTCATCATCCGCTTTCGCGGCTTTCGACGCTTGCGGGTAAAGACGGGCCAGATCGTCCATGGTGACGGGCGGCTCTGTTGGGTAATCGCCGACAGTATCAGCATCGAAATAGGGAAGATCCGGCTGTTCGATTTCTAGCTCGCTGATTAGGTGCCCCATTTGCAGGCCCCAATCACCCAAGTGAGCGTCGCCAATGACAGTGTGGCCGCGTGCGCGCATGAGGCGTTTAATCGCTTCGCCAATAACCGCGCTACGCAAGTGACCGACATGCATCGGCTTGGCGACATTCGCGCCGCCATAATCGACGACAATGGTTTGCGCCGTTTCAGCGGTGAGGTTGCCAGCCGGATGGGCCGCAATCGCCTGCGCTGTTTCGGCCAGCGCCGCGGCTGACGGGGTGACATTCAGAAAGCCCGGTCCCGCAATCTCCATCGAGGCGATTAGCGAGTGATCCGACAAGTGTTCCGCGACAGAAGCCGCAATCTCGCGCGGGTTCAACTTTTCACCGCGTTTCTTGGCGGCGCCTGCCGCCGCCATCGCGCCGTTACACTGAAAAGGCGCGTCGCCTTTGCTGCTTTCAACCACAGCGCCCAAGCTGGCGGCGTGACCTGCCGCTTCAAAGGCCCGGCCGAAAGCCTCTGACAATCGAGACTGTAACGTCATGATGGATGCTTTCTAGCCTTGCCCAGCGTTCACGCGGAAGCGGCGCCCCTCAGCATTAAAATCGCGCTGTTGCGGCGTGACTTCAAAACCAACAATGATTTCAAAGTTTTCGCCAGACGTCGTGTCTGCGGCCCTCGAGATCATAAAATCTTCGATTGATTTGGTGATCGTCACTCGGTCAGACCCTTCCGGGAAGGTGACTTGTAGAGGGAATGTTTGCTTATCGATAACAGCGATATTCTTGCGCGTGATCGCCATCCAATATTGATAAATCGCCTCTGACTGACCTTCGGCTGCTGGACCCCGTCCGAGTTCAAAAGTGATATCCACATCGCCGGTGATCGGATTATCGCCGACATAACGGCACAGAGAGCGCACGTTGGCGATCTGGCCCGTGAAGCCCACATTTTGAAACGACTCGCCGTCTCCCCGAAATTCGACAATTCGTGCCGCGTCATAGAGCGCAAACGCCCGTGGACAAGGACCAACGTTCCGGTCCGCGCCTTCGCCAATCGCCAGCACTTCCTGCGTCGACTGACACCCTGCGAGCGACACAACGCCGAGCAACATCAAAGGGAGAATTCGTTTCATCAACTCTGCAATCATATTAGGTCGCGGCTCACCAAAAGTTCATGGCTGCGGATGGTCGCAGCCGATGAGAATCCTTGGCAGTATCACAACACGTCTGTTAGAGCGCTGCTTAACCGCCGGACACAGAGCGTGCAACATTCCTGCACGGTGAAGACCCCTTTGTGACCGAAGCTTAAGACAAGGTGGCCCATGAGCGCTCCTCGCAAGAAAAAAACTGTCCTTCTCGCCAGCCCGCGCGGCTTTTGCGCCGGGGTGGATCGCGCGATCCAGATTGTCGAAGAAAGCATCAAGAAATATGGCGCACCTGTCTATGTGCGCCATGAGATCGTCCATAACCGCCATGTCGTGAACCGATTGACGGGGCTCGGCGCGGTTTTCGTAGAAGAATTGGACGAATGCCCAGACGACCGCCCCGTTGTCTTTTCCGCACACGGCGTTCCGAAATCTGTACCAAAGGCAGCAGCGGCACGGGACATGAACTTCCTCGACGCGACCTGCCCACTCGTCTCCAAAGTCCATGTCGAAGCCGAACGCCATCACAAGAACGGCAAGCATATCCTCCTCATCGGCCACGAAGGCCACCCCGAAGTCATCGGCACAATGGGGCAGCTTGCTCCCGGTGAAATCACGCTGATTGAGACTGAAGAAGACGCGCGAACTTACGAGCCAGAAGACCCTGAAAATCTGGCACTCGTGACGCAGACGACCCTATCCGTAGATGATACGTCAGCGCTGATTTCAATCCTGTTGTCGCGCTTCCCCAATCTGGCCATGCCCTATAAGGAAGACATTTGCTACGCGACGACCAACCGTCAGGCCGCCGTCAAAACCATCGCAGCAGATTGCCAGCTTTTACTGGTCATTGGTTCGGTCACCTCGTCAAACTCTAAACGCCTAGTCGAAGTTGGATTGAAGGCAGGTGCAAATAAAGCGTTTTTGATCAGCTCCGCCGACAGCATCGACTGGGACAAAGTCGATAAAGCCTCCACGATTGGCCTGTCAGCAGGGGCATCTGCACCAGAATATCTGATGGACGGGGTCCTGGCAGCTTTGAAATCCCGCTATGACGTTGACGTACGCGAAATCCGGGTCACGGAAGAAAAAGTCGTCTTCCGTCTGCCGAAACAACTTTTGCCCCCGAAATCCGCGCCCGCTCCAGAAGCGGCGGAATGAGCTTAGACGACATGGAAGCTGGCGCGCTCGAGGGCGCGCTAGTCATCTACACGGATGGAGCCTGCTCCGGCAATCCGGGGCCCGGCGGCTGGGGCGTGGTCATGTATCACGGCAAACGCCAGAAAGAGCTCAAAGGCGGGGAAAAATCCACAACCAATAATCGCATGGAAATGCAGGCCGTGATTGAGGCCCTGAAAGCCATCAAGCCGGGCTATAAAGGCAAAACCATTCTCTTTTCCGACTCCACCTACGTCCTGAAAGGCCTCCAGGAATGGCTTCCCGGCTGGAAAAAACGGGGCTGGAAAACGGCGGCCAAAAAACCCGTCAAAAATGAAGATCTCTGGCGGGAACTGGACGAACTGGCCGCGAAGCGCGACGTCGACTGGCGCTGGGTAAAGGGTCATGCCGGAGATATCGGGAATGAGCGCGCGGACGAGCTGGCGCGTCAGGGCGTTCCGAAAACGCGAAAGGGCTAGACTGTAATATGTATAACAATTAGTCTTGTAGCGGGCTTACCCTGAAAAGCCAAAGGACAAAAAATGACTGACACACACTACATTGAAATCGACGAAGTATTTGATGAAGACACAGAAACATCAACCGTGGAATTCAACATTGTGGTCACTTCTAGTGATTGGACGCTCGAGCTTTTAGCGAAAAAGTTCCTAGAAGGAGACATAATAATTCCAGATTATCAAAGAAAGTTTGTCTGGGACATAAGAAGAGCCTCAACACTCATAGAATCTTTTGCAATTGGAATTCCTGTTCCACAAGTTTTCTTTTACGAAAATGGGGATGGGCAACTGGAAGTCATAGATGGCCAGCAAAGAATTACGTCGATTGCTTACTTTTTTGAAGGTTTCTTTGGCGGGGAAGACTCAAAGGGAAATCGGAAAGTTTTCAAATTGAAGGGCCTTGAACAAAGAAAGGATTTGGAAGGAAAGTCGTTTTCAGAGCTTGATGACCGGACTAAAAGACGAATTAAAAACGCAAGCTTGCGTGGAGTAACTGTTAAACAATTAACTCCTGAACAAGAGCAGCCTGAAAGCGTATATCATATTTTCGAAAGACTAAACACAGGCGGCCAGCCTCTTAATGCACAGGAGATTAGAAATGCGGTATATCGAGGAGAGCTACTAGCTGAACTTGAACGCCTCAACCTGACTAAGAATTGGCGAGAAATATATGGAAAACCTGAACCGGATCCTAAGCAACGGGATATAGAGCTAATTCTAAGACTATTATCATTGTACAAAAATTCTGAAAACTACTCGCCGCCAATGAAGGACTTTCTTTCAAAAGAGATGGCAAAGAACCGTAACCTCGACACCGAAAGATCCAAACGCTTCAGTGAAGCGTTTATTCATGCTGTAGATGCAGTAGTTAATGCTTTAGACAAACCTTTTAGGCCAAGGGGACTCCTGAATGCAGCAACACTTGAGGCCGTAATGGTAAGTTTGATGGAACAGGCCCAACCAGTGAGTCTATCAAAAGACTCCTATGAAGCGCTTCTTGAAGATGAAGGTTTTCAGGAAAGAATATTT
>JBCBGR010000232.1:0-4611 GCA_038526555.1 Pseudomonadota bacterium | reverse complement strand
TTTTGGACCTATGAGAGCGATGCGGACGCACTAACCGACGTTCTGCGCCTCTCCCGTGCCATGAGCCGCAAAAAGCGCTTCGCGATCAAACTCGCCTTTGGGCCGCAGAATGACCCCTTTACCGCCACCAATATCGAGCTGCGCCATCGCGTTTTTGTAGCTCATGGCACGGGAGAGGCGCAGAACGTCGGTTAGTGCGTCCGCATCGCTCTCATAGGTCCAAAAGCGAGTGCCACCACTGGAAGGACCCCGATTTGTGTTATGAACACCGATAAAGGCACGCAGACCCGATTCTGGCTCAGAGAAGGCGTGAACCGCTTCATGACCGTCAAAATCAGGATGGGAAAAGACACTCATAAGATCACCAAAAGATCAGATCAGCACCCCTCATACGCGAAAATATTGAGAATTCTTACCTGATCTAGCCTGTTTCAAGGCCAGATAATCCTGCATTGGCGGATTGCAATAAAGCCAACGCAAAGGTTCCCCCAGTCCCGTCACCAATATTGAGCGACAGATCGAGGACTGGATCCAAATCCATACGGTCTAGCAATGCACGATGCGCCGGTTCAGCCGTCACATGTCCGGCAAGACAATGCGCCACAGCTTTCGGATTGAGCGCATGCACAATGGCCGCCGCTGCCGTCACAACATAGCCGTCGAGGATCACGGGAATACGCTGGTGCGCGCAGGCGAGGATCGCTCCCACCGTTCCGGCGAGATCGCGGCCGCCGAAAGCACGCAGAACATTCAGCGGATCAGACAGAAGGCTGGAATTAGCTTTCGCACCCGCATCTACAGTTTCAATCCGAAGTCTGGCTTTCTCGCCCGATCCACCGGCCCAGTAATCCGCCGCACCGCCATAAAGGCCACGCGCAATAGCGGCCGCTGCTGTCGCCGATCCATAACCTGCATTGCCGAGCACGATGGCGTCCGCGCCTTCAGCGACAACTTCCATGCCGAACGCCACGGCAGCGGCGCAGTCACGCTCTGACAGAGATGGACCATTGCGGTAGTCATCCGCCGGGAAATCATTCCCGAACTCATAGACTTTGAAGGCGGCTCCCGCCTGTTGCGCCGCACCGCGTACAGCGGCTTTCCCTTCTGAAAGGCCTGCAACGCGTCCCGCAACTTGAGCGGTGGCATTTTCCATGGTCCCGTGACTGCCCGTAAAGACGGCGACCAATGGGCGTGACAGGTTCGGCGAAGTTTGACCTTGGACAGACGCAATTCTGGCGAGCGGCGCGGCCAATGTGCCTAACGGGCGCAGGTTACGCCCCAGCGTGTCCGCACGCTCGATCAAGTCAGCATAAAGCGTGCTATCGCGTTCAGGGACGCTTTGGGACAGCGCCCGCACATCATCAAAAGGCCGTGAATCTGTCATGTCCGCCCCATAAGCCTGTTCGGATGGATCGTCACCGCATAATTGTGTGACAATCTCGTCTCCGGCTTCGGTAATGCACCGTTAAGCATGGTCGTTTGTCAGGCATTAAAAATAATGCGCTAAGGTCAACCCATGTCTCCGTCTTTCATGTTTCAAGTGGGTCTGGTTATCGCGGCGTCTGTCGCCGGGACCTATTATCTTGCGGGTAATGTCGAGACGGAAGAGGTTGTGCTCGAAAGTGAAGTGGTCGCTCCGGCCAAACCGGAATATCCGAAGGGTTCCATCATCACGATCCCGCGGTCTAACGGGCAGTTCTTTACCCATGGCCGCGTGAACTCAGGGACGGTTCGGTTTCTGATTGATACAGGCGCCTCGACGGTCGCCCTGACCGCCATGGACGCTCAAAAGGCGGGTATCCGCATGCGCGATCTGACTTTTGACAGGCCCGTTGATACTGCCAATGGCCGGACGATGGGTGCCAGTGTGAAATTGCGCGATGTGAGCCTCGGCGGTGTCCGCGTCACCAATGTCGACGCAATTGTGCTTCAAGAGGGCCTTAGCATTTCGCTACTCGGCATGAGCTTTCTTGGCGAACTCCAGAAGGTCGAAGTCACCCAAAACCAGATGGTGCTACGGCGCTAGAACAGCCCCGCTTCGCGCGCCATGTTCAGCGCCACAAGCGCGAGGCAAATCCCGAAAATCCGTCGTAGCGGCACGGCTTTCAGCCTATGCGCTGCGGCTGTTCCGAGGGGCACGAGAAACCATGCGCTCGCCACAATCAGAGCAAACCCAGCGAGATTGACGTATCCCACCGATAGTGGAGGTCGCCCATGAAGCCCCCAGCCCGACACAATGAATCCGAGCGTGGCTGGAATGGCGATGGCGAGCCCGAACCCGGCCGCCGTTCCGACAGCCCGATGAACGGGCATTCCACAGAGTGTCAGTAGGGGGACACTTAAGGACCCGCCACCAATGCCCATAATCGCCGATAGAGCCCCCACGCTCCCGCCAACAAGGGGCGGCGCAACGCCACCCGGCACAGTATCACGGACTGTGAAGGTCGGTCGCCCGAAAATAAACTGCATGGCCACCAGAAATGCCACAACCGCAAAGATAAGAGTCAGCGTGTCAGAACCTAACCGTGGAGCCAGCCAAACCGCCCCGACAAAAGCCCCTAGCCCAATCCAGAGCGCATAGCTTGACCACCATTGCTCCGGCCAGAGCAAGTCCATCGCCACACTGTCCCGCGCGAGGTGACTGCGGGTCGACCGAAAGCCGTTGACGATGATGACGGAAGCACTGGTCGCGACGGCACAATGCATAACGACATCCGGGCTGACACCCCATGATTGAAACGCAAAAAATAGAGCGGGGACCATCACTGCGCCGCCGCCAATCCCGAAAAGACCCGCAGAAAATCCGGCGAGCGCCCCCACCCCGATCAGCAGCGCAATCAAAGGCAGGAGCTCGATCAAGCGGCTTGTCCTTGCTGCATCACAGACAGGCCGGACAATAAAATATCCGAAGGAAGAGACTTCGCCGCCAACCCTTCTGATAATGTCCGCCGCCAGAGACGGGCCCCCGGTTCACCCGCAAATAGGCCCATCATGTGCCGGATCAGCGCTTTGGCCGTCCGGTCTTCTGATTGAATGCGGATCAGATAATCTACCATGGTTTCAGCGACAGCCATACGATCGGTCTCGGCTGGGCTGTCGCCATATGCAGGATCCACCCGCGTCAACACCCACGGATTATTGTAGGCCGCACGGCCCATCATGAACCCGTCGAGACCCTCCGCAACTTCCAAGCCGTGGGCTACAGTTTCAATCTGCCCATTGACCATGATCCGAAGCTGCGGAAAGCTATCTTTCATCGCGCTCACAAGGTCATAATCAATCGGGGGAACCGTCCGGTTTTCTTTGGGCGATAGGCCTTTCAGCCACGCTTTGCGCGCATGAATGATGACAGTTTCACAGCCTGATGCAGCAATCGTATCCACAAAATGCGGGAGCGTCTTCTCGAGGTTCTGGTCATCAATACCCAGCCGACATTTGATCGTGACAGTCGTATCGCCTGCACCTTCTCGCATCGCCTTAAAGCACTCGGCGACGAGATCTGGCTCCGCCATCAGGCACGCCCCGAAGCGTCCCGATTGAACGCGGTCTGACGGACATCCGACATTCAGATTGATCTCATCATAGCCATAGCTGGCACCGATCTCAGACGCCTGCCGCAATTTGTGAGGATCAGACCCACCGATCTGCAAAGCGACGGGATGCTCGACGGTATCAAAACCTAGCAATCGGTCACGGGGGCCATGGATGACCGCATCAGCGACAACCATTTCTGTATAGAGGCGCACATGACGGGACAGCTGTCGATGAAAGACGCGGCAATGCCGATCTGTCCAATCCATCATGGGCGCCACACTTATCTGGAAGCTCTTATTTTTATTGATTTTTTCCTGCATAATCAAAGCGTTAAATATCAAAATTGTACATAGCAAACACTCTGGAAACACCCCCAAAATCACGGGTTTTCACGCGGTCCCCCAAGCTGAGTGTGCGCATATTGTGCGAAAATCGCCAGTCTGGAACAGCGTATGGCTACAATCAGCAAAGAAAGAAATGGAAAATGGCGAACCAGGTTCGTCGAAGAAGTACACAAAAGTCAAAAACTTTTCAACGCAAAGGCGATGCAGAAAAGTTGGCTCGCGAAACCGAACGCAGAATTGATCTCGGCATGAGCGCGATCGGTCCCAATCCAAGTGAACTGAAAACGGTGGCTGACCTCATTGACAGCCACATCGCTGATATGACTGAGGTCGGTAAACCCTTAAGACGGTCCAAAGCCAATTCACTTGATTTGCTAAAGTCGAAACTTGGCTCTGAAATCGCAGCGGACCTATCCCGACAACTAATTGTGGACTTCGGCCGAATGCGTCGCACCGAGTGTGCCGGGCCTACCATGGTTGGCATGGACATCTCTTACCTCAAAATGATTGTGACACACGCAGCCGTCGTCCACGGCTTGAACCACTCAACGGAAGCAATTGACTGAGGCCGCGTTGTAATCAGTCGACTCGGCATTGTCGGCATGGTCAAGTGGTCTAAGTTATCAAAATATTCGACGAGCCCTTCATCTGTTGGACGACAATCTCTTACACTGGACTTGCCGACAATGCCGAGTCGACTGATTACAACGCGGCCTCAGTCAATTGCTTCCGT
>JBCBGR010000231.1:0-4619 GCA_038526555.1 Pseudomonadota bacterium | reverse complement strand
ACGTGATTTCACGTAACCGGGACGCTTGGCGAGCGCTTCCAGGATGAGAAACTCAGTCACTGTCAAACGCACCGCTTCGCCGTTCCAGGAACAGGCATGACGATTCGGATCCAAAACCAGTTTGCCGCGCCGGATGACGTTCTCGTCGCCTTCTTGTGGCATGGGTTCGACCGTGTTGGTGAGCTTGGCGCGGCGTAGTACGGCTTTAATGCGTTCGCCAAGGAGCCGCTGACTGAAGGGCTTGGTGATATAGTCATCAGCACCCATTGAAAAGCCGATCGCTTCGTCCAGTTCATCGTCTTTGGATGTGAGAAAGATGACAGGGAGATTCGACGTCTGACGCAGCCGTCTCAGCAATTCGATCCCGTCCATACGCGGCATCTTGACGTCGAACACCGCCAGATCCGGCGGGCTCGCCTTTAAGGCTTCCAATGCGCTGGCCCCATCATGAAACTTGCGCACATCATAGCCCTCGCCTTCCAGATACATGGAGACGGAGGTCAGAATATTCTCGTCATCATCAACGAGGTATATAGTAGCCATGGAGCGCGCTCCGACGCGACGAGATGTGTAGTGACGATCTCTGACTAAGCTCATTGTCTGCATGTGTAAAACCCCAACACTGTTTCGATGGGATCATCACTAATGCGCCGTTTTGGCCGAAGTGAGGCGCAAAGCTGCCTTGGTTTTGTAACAATGTGGCGGAAATGGGGCTGTTACTTCCGGATCAAGCGATATCCGCCTCTGACGACCTCTGTTATTTCGCCCTCGCCGTTACGGCTGAACAGCATCGGTTCGGCATCAGATTCATCTTTTCTCAACCGAATAAATCGGTCACCCTCTTCGTGACGATACAAAGCCACATTGTCTTGTGGGGTATCGCTGTGAAGCGGCACAGCGAAGAGGCCCTCTTTCGTCTGACCGATATAAACATCCCAATCATAATTGGGGCGGTAATAGTGACCCTCAAACTCTTCGAGGGAAACTGAGTCTTTCGTGTCCTCACTCGACGTCGAATCTTCGTCAGAGGCTTTTTTTACAGCTTTTAGCTCGGAAGCGGTCATGTCGTAGACCATTCTCGCCATTTGACTGGCACTGACATCATTGGCTGTTGCCATGGCGATAACGCCAACCTTGTCAGAGTTTCGCATCACGAATTCTGTGACTGAGCCCGGACAATATCCACCATGCCCCCACATCGTCTTCTTGCCATAGCGGCGCGTCGCGTAGGCGAGGCCCCATTTGGGTTCGTCAAAGTCTTCTCCCGTCCAATGGACGCGCTGCATTTGTCTTAATGTAGAGGGTTCTAAAACTTCCTCAGCATCAGAGTCCCGCAGACGGAAATGCCAAGACATGAAACTGGCAAGGTCATTGATGCTGGAGGCAATGCCAGCAGCTGGGGCGAAGGCTTTGAAACTATGAGACTGAACGGGCTTACGCTCGCCCTTAGAATTGCGAACATAATAGCCTCTCGCAAAGCCCTCTCCCACACGATCGAACGGCATGTCCGTTGTCGTGTTTTCCATCCCAAGCGCATCCAGAATTTCGCTTTTGACGTAATCGTGGAAATTCTGGCCGCTGGCAGCGCTAATAACCTGCCCCAAGGCAGCCAGGCCGAGGTTCGAATATTGCCAATGGTCGAAGGGGACATACCAATCTTCGCGATCGGCAATATCCGCGCGGAGTTCTGCATCATCGGGGAAGTTATTATCAACCCAGAAGTCCGTTTCGCCTTCCCGGGGCAAGCCTGAAACGTGCGACAGGATGTTTCTGACGGAAACGGGTTCGCCTGAGGCGTTAGAGGGTCCAGCATCGGTTCCGAGATATTGGATCAAAGGCGCATCAAGGTCGATGGCCCCTTGCTCCTCAAGATCCATAACAGCAATGCCTGTAAAGAGCTTGGAGACTGAGCAGATACTAAACGCTGTGTCCTCCGTGACAGATGTTCCGATTTCAAGATCTTCAACGCCATATTGATAACTCCAGACCTTCTCTTGGTCCGACACAATGGCGAAAGCAGCCCCAGGAACAGCCTCTTTTTCGAGTTTCGCATCGAGAATCGTCGATACGGCCCGGAGTTTTGATTGGAGCACAGTTTCAGGGGACGCGGCCTGAGCTGCTACCGAAAAGAGACATGTGCTCGCAAGTAGGACTGAGCCGAAAATACGGGGGACTGACATAAAGACCTCAAAATAACGATTTCTGAGGTCTTGATCGAACCGACCCACATTCGTCAACACGTCAAACAAAAACGCCCTCGCATTTAGCGAAGGCGTTCCATGCTGATCTTATCTGATCGCGATATCAGAAGCGATTACTCGCCCGCTGTTTCAGCTTCGACAACTTCGACAGACTTAGAAATTTCTGGTTTGACAGTCTTACCCCAGACAACTTCGACAGTGTCGTCGCGGCGAACTTTACAGGTGACTTTGTCTTTCTCGCCATCAGCGTCGATGCGGAAGGAAAGTGTTTGAACGCGGGAGTTCCCTTTGACCGTTTTAAAGTCCAGATCCATGTCGTCAGCTGTTGTTGCCAGTTGGCTTTCGATTTCGGCCTTGCAGACAGAGATATTTTTGGCGGTTGAGGTGCTGGCGAAGGCTGCGGATGGCAGGACGAGAAGCGCAGCAGCAGAAGCGATGAGTGTAGTCGTTTTCATTTTATGTCTCCAAATTCAGGCGGGACCGCCAGACGGTTGATGGAGTGGCGGGGGGAGTTGCCACACGCGCTAGATACGTCAAAAATCGCCCAAAATGGGGCACATGAAGCCATTCAAAAATGAATGCAGCGACAAGTTAACAAAAGAATTCGAATGAGTTTAACTCAAGAAAAACATTTGGAACTTATATTTTTCAATAACTTGGCGAGAAATCTGCGTTGCGATTGCGTTACTTAGCTAGGCTAAAACCGCGGACCGCACTCAGCTAGTCATTTTTGCAAGACACCCATCCTATTTTGCACGCCTTTTAATGAGGCAGAAAGTTACCCGCCCGCCTCATTTTTAGACGAACTTCGTAATAAATTTACTCATGGGATATTGAGCAGGCCTAATAGATGCACTCTGTATAGCATCGCGAGATATCCCCGCCCCAGTCTCCATTGAACCGAGCAATTAACCGATCCGCATTCGATTGCCCGTCAGATACCATTTGATCCAAGGCTTGGAGGAAAACGGTCTCATTCTCGCCATGACCGTTCATGTAAGCGCGCTTGTTGAGCGTGTTACGCGCAATAGCGAGCGCCTCTCTGGCGAGGTCGCGTACAGACACCCCACCAATCGTCGCTTCAAAGCCTAATTTCGGCACAGCTTCACGCAGGGCTTGACGCTCCTCGGCGCTCCAGGATTTCACAAGGTCCCACGCGGCATCTAGCGCATCATCATCGTAGAGCAGCCCAACCCAGAAGGCGGACATGGCGCAGAGCTCGTCCCATGGCCCCGTGTCTGAACCGCGCATTTCCAGAAAGCGTTTGAGTCGCACTTCTGGAAAAATGGTCGAGAGATGGTCTTCAAAATCTGACAAAGTCGGAATTTCACCCGGCAGCACATCGAGCGTTCCGTTCATGAATTGCCGGAAGTCCTTACCCGCCGCATTCACAAACCCCCCGTCACGAGAGACGAAATACATCGGCACTTGGAGTGCATAATCGACATATTGTTCGAAGCCGAACCCCTCATCGAAAACGAACGGGAGCATGCCCGTCCGATCAGGATCCGTGTCGAGCCAAACGCGGGATCTATAGGATTTGTAGCCGTTCAGGCGACCATCCGTGAACGGAGAATTTGCAAACAAAGCTGTCCCGATGGGCTGTAACGCCAAGCTGACCCGAAACTTGCTGACCATGTCGGCTTCAGACGAAAAATCGAGATTGGTCTGAACGGTGCAGGTCCGGAACATCATCTCGCGGCCCAGCGTTCCGACTTTCTGCATATAGTCGCGCATAATCTTGTAGCGCCCCTTGGGCATGACTGGGACGTCTTCCAGACGTGTGTCAGGACGAAAACCCAGCGAGAGGAAGCCTGCGCCAATTTCGTTCGCGACTTCCCTCACCTCACGCAAATGTCGGGACACTTCTGCACAGGTCTGATGGACATGCTCAAGCGGCGCACCGGACAATTCGAACTGCCCACCGGGTTCAAGACTGACAGATGCCCCATCGCGCTTCAGCGCGATGAGATGGCCACTCTCTTCGACAGGCTGCCACCCAAATCGTTGCAACCCTTTGAGCAATGCATGGATTGATGTCTCACCCTCATAAGGGAGCGGTAAATTATCGGCGGTCGCAAAGGCGATCTTCTCATGCTCTGTCCCAATACGCCACTCAGACGCAGGTTTGCACCCGGACGCCATATAATCGACGAGTTGCGCCTTATTTTCGATCGGCGTGGGATTGGGTGAAGATGGTCCGCTCACGCGCACCGCCTAGGCCTGAGGCGCGGCGGACGCAACCCGGTAAACTTAAAGTGTGATTATTCAGCTGTCAGGCGTTGCGCCCGGTTAAGCACCATTTTGCGATAGCGAACTGGGAACAGACGATTCCAGAATTGCATGAACTTGGCATCCTGGCCGACAATAATGCGTTTCTTACGCTTCAATGTGCCTTCGAGAATGATTTCTGCGGCG
>JBCBGR010000230.1:0-4621 GCA_038526555.1 Pseudomonadota bacterium | reverse complement strand
TCAGCCAGTTGCGAGAGAATGTCCCCATGTGTCTCACGCTTGTAATCATGCAACATGGGGATGAGCATGAAGACGACATGGATCGATAGGCCCTTGAAGTGAGCTGGTGTGAGGTCGAGTTCCAAGAGAGCCACCGTTGTTGCGATTTGAGCATTGAGCGCAGCGGCCTCAAAGGAGTTCGCCATATTGGCTCCACCAACAGAGTCAAAGATAACATCAAAACCTGCGCCGCCAGTGTGTTTTTCAATATAACTCGCAACGGACTCCGTCATGAAGTCGATCGGTGTTGCGCCATAGTTTCGAATGACCTCCATATCCTCACCACGAACTGTCGAATAGACATCCGCTCCGAAGTGTTTTGCGAGCTGAACGGCGACATGGCCCACACCGCCAACACCGCCATGAACGAGTAGTTTTTGACCGTTGCCAGCGCCCGAGCGCTTAAGGCCTTCAAAGGCTGTAATACCGACGAGCGGGAGAGCAGCCGCTTCCCGCATGGACAATGACTTCGGTTTTTTCGCAATCAGCCGCGCATCCGCATTGATAAGTTCAGCCAGGCTACCTTGCAGTCCGATGAGACCGCCTGCGCAGCCATAAACTTCATCCCCAACATCAAAGCCTGTAACGCCTTCACCGACCGCCTCAACGGTTCCCGCGAAATCCATGCCCAAAATGGCGGGCAGATCAGGCGATAGAGGCAATTGCTCCTGACCCATTTGACGGATCATTGTATCGACCGTGTTGACGCTGCTGGCTGCGATACGGACGAGGACATGACCTTCTGATACAGCGGGGGCCGAAACCTCTTCTTGTTCGAATTCGGCGTCATCACCGTAAGTTTTGAGAACCATCGCTTTCATGGAAATCACCTTTCAACAGATTTTCCACATTAGATCATAGCCAATACACCATGTATTTGTGCAATATTGAGAATGAGTTTTTAGGTTTTCTATATAATCAGACCTTTTCCCAGATTGGTGGAGAGCCAATCTTCTCAATCAGAAAGTCGATCATAACCCTTACCTTCGCGGTGAGGACATTTGATTTTGGATAGACGAGCCAGACCGCTGATCCATCTGAGACTTCGTAATCCGGTAAAACGCGAACCAATGTACCCGCGCCCAATTCACGGTGAACGCTCCAAATTGAGTTCATGGAAATTCCGACACCCGCCAAAGTCGCCAGACGCGTACTCGCCCCATCATCGCAGCGGATCGATGTCTTCATATCAGGCGGTGGAAACTGGCAGTCTCGGCCGTCTTGGGATGTCAGGTCCCGCTTCGTATCCCCAAAAACAAGCAACCGATGCTGCGAGAGGTCTTCCGGAAATTGGGGAGTACCGTGTTCGGCCAGGTATTGGGGCGAAGCGCAGAGTATGCGCGTATCATCAGCGAGCTTCCGGCCTATCATGGCGCTATCTTCAATCGCAAAGTTCCGCAAGGCGAGATCATAACCGCCCTCAATCAACTTCGCCTGTGTATCTGAAAACCGAAGATCCAAGCTGATGCCTGGATATCGTTCGAGAAACTCAGGCAAAAGCGGCGCAATATAGAGCTGGGCAAACGTGCTGGAACAGGCGAAGCGAAGCGTTCCCGACACTTTGGGACTCCCTTTCCCAAGAGCGACCAGCCCCGCATCTTCTTGTGCGATGATCTCTTTAGCAAAAGGAAGAAATTCTTCGCCTTCTAAGGAGAGTGAGACTTTTCGCGTAGAGCGATGGAGCAAATCTGCGCCGACTTCTCTTTCGAGTTTAGCGAGGCGCGCACCCGCCACAGCAGGCGCCAACCCTAACTGCCGACCCGCCGCACTAATGTTGAGAAGGTCTGCCGCAATGACGAACAGGCGAACGGCTTCCGTATCCATATTATATCCAAAACCTAAATTCTGAATACGATTATACACCGTTTATATTATATTTGAAACATCTATCTTCAATCCAAGACACCGCCATCGACCCTGATGACAGAGTTGGAGATCAACCATGCAAATTGAAGCGAGCGTAAACTATCACGTAAAAAAGCCGACCCCGCAGGCCTTCGAATTCGATGTCGATGGAATTATTGGCAATCTAGTATCTCCGGAACTCGTCACGACAAATATCGAAGTCACGGATCTTCGTTATGAAGATCAACAACTCACGTTTGATCGGGACGGTATCGCGTTCATTGAACAGCCTTCCAGTGTTCAAGACTTTGAAACGGGTTCAGACTGGCAAGCGACCTACGATCAGGAACTCACCCAACTTCTCAAAAGCCACATCGGTGCAACAGAGGTCATCGTTTTTGATCACACAGTTCGGATTGATGACCCAGATGCCCCACGTCGTCCCGCTCGGAATGTCCATAATGATTATAATAAAGCGGGTGCAGAGCAGCGCTTAATCGACTTGGTTGGCGAAGAACGAGCTGAGACGTTTCATGAAGCGGGCTACGGATTCGTCAACATCTGGCGACCCGTTGAGCATATCATCACCTCGTCCCCGCTGGGCTTCATTCGTCCCTCTTCCATGCAGTCTGAGGATTGGATGGATATTGGACTGATTTATCCGGACAGATTTGGTCAAATCCTCGGTGTGGCCGCCAATAAAAATCATCAGTGGTTTTACCGCTCAAAGATGAGCCCGGATGAGGCCGTCATCTTCAACATTTACGATAATCGCGGACGTCCTCACCTCGCCCATAGCGCTTTGGACCTCCCAACAGACGCCTCAGCCTCAAAGCCCCGCAAAAGCATCGAGAGCCGAACGCTGGTTCGGTACGCCTGAGCCTGGAAAGGAAAATAACAATGGAAACGACACTTCTAGAAAAAGCCCGCACTGTTTCACGCCCCACACGTGACGCCATGTTGCAAAGAGCTCCGTCCGTGCATCGCTTCTGGAACGAAAACGAAAAACTCTTCGAAGAGGCTTGGCGCGAGTGGGAGAGCCATTCTGGCCACAACGACATTGCTCTAGATCACTCACTCTATGCGCCCGCCTTACGAGAAGCGATCGAGACAAGCTGGCAAGACCCCACGCAAGAGCTGTCCGTCAAAGATCTTTGGACGGAAGTCTTCCCAAATGTCTTCAAGGCACAATTCTTTGATCCTGAGAAAATCCACATTCTGCGAGACTACATGGATCGCGTGGCAGATGCGGATATCCCGCTTCGCCCACCCTATGGGATCATCCTGAACCGGGGCGGTGCGATGCTGGACCCGCGCTCGGAAGGTTATCTGGCGGCCCCGACGTTCCAGGCCTTCTATAAGGACTTGATGAACCGCTACATGCGCCCGATCTCGCGTCTGCTCTTTCCCGAAGTCTATGGCTATGACAGCCAAACTTTCGGCTTCTCAATCGCTTGGCAGGCGGGGAAAGACACGACGCTACGTCCGCATACAGATGCGTCGAGTGTCACGCTCAATATCAATTTGAACCTTCCCGGCGAGGACTTCTCCGGGTCCGCCGTTCGGTTCTTTGATCATGATCGTGGAAAGATCGAAAGCCTTCACTTCGAACCGGGAACTGCCATGATCCATCGCGGACATGTCGCCCATGCCTCAGAACCTATTACCGAAGGCGAACGTCATAATTTTGTCCTCTGGCTTTACGGCGAGCGAGGTCAAATTCCGTATCAACATGATCAAGGACCGAAGCCTGCACCTGCTGAGGCGCGGTGGACAATACCTGACACGCCGTCTGACGGCTTTGCGCCGTTTTAGAACTCCGGAACGGAAAGGATAAGATAATGACGAAAACGATTTTAATCACTGGAGCCACGGATGGGATCGGGCTTGAGACCGCAAAGATGATAGCACCACAAGGGCACACATTGCTCTTGCATGGCCGAAATCCCAGCAAACTCGAAGCGGCCTCGAAAGCTGTATCAGCAGTCCCTGGCGCAGGTGAGATTAAGACCTACCGAGCGGATCTGTCCATTTTATCAGAGGTCGCCGCATTTGCGGACCAGATCAAGGCGGATGTCTCATCCCTCGATGTTCTCATCAATAATGCGGGTGTCTTCAAGATGGCGAACCCCCTCACAAAGGATGGGTATGACGCCCGATTTATTGTCAATGTCGTCGCGCCCTATCTTCTGATGAAGGAGCTTCTCTCTGTGCAGGGCGAAGGCGGTCGTGTTGTAAACTTATCGTCGGCAGCACAAGCCCCAGTCAATGTTCAAGCATTTTTGGATAAGCGGTCTTTCTCCGACGGTGACGCTTACGCCCAAAGCAAATTAGCGCTGACCATGTGGTCGTTTGAAATGGCGAGAGAGCTTGGCGCCAGCGGCCCGATGATTGTTGCCGTAAACCCAGCTTCTTTCTTAGGCAGCAAGATGGTGAAGGAAGCCTATGGCCGAGCAGGCCTTGATCTGCGGATTGGCGCGGACATTCTAACGCGCGCCGCGCTGAGTGATGAATTCGAAAATGCCTCAGGTCTCTATTATGACAATGACCGGCAGTCATTCTCACAACCGCATCCCGATGCCTTGGACTCAATAAAAAACAGGCGTGTGATAGAAGCGATTGAGCAGCTTATCGGCTGAGCCCCCCACCAACCCAAACGATCAAAGACCCGAGCCCTCTCGGGTCAACGATACCCCTTTGTCTTCTCTCCAATGAAAGGAATCTCCCATGAAATATG
>JBCBGR010000229.1:0-4632 GCA_038526555.1 Pseudomonadota bacterium | reverse complement strand
CTCAGGTATTGCACTCGCCAGTTGAGCGCTCAAACTTGCAAAAAGCTGGGGTTTGATGGCCAATAAGGTCGTATGAATAGTGGCCGGGATGTGCTGCTCACTCTGAATATGCAGTGCGCCTGCATCAATGGCGCGCAAAGCTTCGGATCCGGGGGTGGGGTCGAGGATCACAAGATTTTCAGGCTGCAATTGCTCTGGGCCCAGCCATCCTGACAGGATGGCTCCGCCCATATTGCCTGCGCCGATGATGAGATGTGTTTGCGACATGCGCAGAGGGCTAGCCGTGTGAAGCGATATCCACAAGCGCTTCGGCGAGCGCGTCTTCAGGCGACTTGCCGGCCCAGATGACATATTGTGCGGCTGGGTAGCCCCGTTCAGCGGCATCGAGCGCCAAGCTCATAAGATCAAGCGCTTGATCGATGCATAATTTAGACCCGCCGCGGAGCGAGACAGCATGCCGATACACAAGCGTGCTATTGCGCTGCCAGAAATCAAAATGACCGGCGGTTAGTCGCTCGTTGAGCAGCGATAGAAGGCGGCAGATCGAGTCGCTTCGGCCACCCGGCACTTTTCCGTCGAACAGGATGAACAGAGATAGATGCTCGTCGGTTGCATTCCAAGACAGTGAAAGGTCATGGTCACACCATAATCCTGTCAAAGAGATATGGACTTCATGCTCACCGATCCGCTCATAGGCATAACCTTCGGCAACCGCGATGCGAACGAAGGTTTCTACGGGATTGTCGCGCACACCTTCAGACGTCTTGAGACTGGGAAGGGGGCGGATGCATCTGTCGTCGGCAAAGGCCATATTTGGTCGCGATTCTCCTTGAGTCCTCGCTAGACCAATCCGTGATGAAGGCAAATCAGGGCGCCATTCTGTGTGTTGATAACCTGACTTGATTTCAGATTTCTTTGGTTGAGTTATCCTCACCCCAAAGCGGATATTTTTTCATGATCCGCTTGAAACGATCAGACTCGACAAGCGTTTTAAGCCAGTTTTGGAGTTCTTGCGAAGCCGCTTCAGACCACCACTCCGGTTCCACAGCAGCAAACTGACGAACAAAGGGAAAAGATGCAATATCAATAAGTTGAGGTGTGTTTCTTCGCAGAAATTTCGTGTCTGAGAGTGATGCTGTGAAGTCGTTGAGCACTGACATAGCCTCTGCGCGCATGGCTAAGTCAACATCGCCTCGCTTTCGCGTTTCGTCGTAGCGGCTTGCATATTTGTACCGATCAAGACGGTCCTTAAAGGCGGCCAGAAAATCTTGGACAGCCTCTACATCTTCGTCTTTTGACGCTAGCCAATTCTCTGGATCGTGCCGAATCAAAGCCCAAATCATGACGTCGATGCTTTCATCGATAACCGTATTATCCGGTAAGACTAGGACTGGGACCGTACCTTTGGGTGACGCTTCCAGCATGGAAGCCGGTTTATCTCGCAGCAGAACTTCACGGTGCTCAATCGCCGTCCCAGAAACATCCAGCGCCATCCGTGCCCGTATCGCATAGGGGCAACGCCGGAATGAATAGAGGATCGGCAGCGTCATACGCGTTGCCCGATGTGAACCTCATTCCGGCTTTTCGCGAGATCAATCTGTCGTTGGCGTTCTGCAAAGCGCGATGTATCAGCCTCTGGATCAAAGCAGTGCGGACAAGATACCCCTTTGACGTAGGTGTTGGCTTTGAGGTCTTCGGGCGACAGCGGCGAACGGCACGCAAAACATTGCGACCAGTTGGTCTCAGATAAGCCGTGCCCGACGGCCACCCGCTGATCAAAGACAAAACAATCCCCGTTCCAGAGGCTTGTCTCTTCGGGTTGAGTCTCAAGATATTTCAGAATGCCGCCTTTGAGATGCAGCACTTCAGGGTAGCCTTGAGACAGCATATAGGATGAGGCTTTCTCGCATCGGATGCCGCCTGTGCAGAACATGGCGATGCGTTTGCCCTCCAGTTTTTCCTTATTCTCTTCCACCCATGTTGGAAATTCGCGGAAGCTTTGTGTTTTGGGATCAATCGCGCCTTCAAACGTCCCGACGCCAATTTCATAATTATTGCGTGTATCAATAACGATCGTGTTCGGATCAGAGATCACGTTGTTCCAGTCATCAGCGGTCACATAGCGCCCGACAATCGCGTTCGGATCTGTGCCTGTGACACCCATAGTGACGATTTCGCGCTTCAGCCGGACTTTGAAACGCAGGAAAGGCTGTTCAGCCGCTTCGCTGAATTTGACGTCGAGATCGGCAAGGCGCGGGTCTGCTTTGAGGTAGTCTAGAAGTGATGAAATGCTCTCTTCTGACCCAGCGACTGTCCCGTTAATGCCTTCCCCAGCCAGAAGAAGCGTGCCGCAAATGCCCAGATGTTCTCCCATGGCTTTCAGCCAAGGCTGAAGCTGGATGTAGTCGGGAAGGGCGACAAATTTATAGAGCGCGGCGACGGTATAGGTCATGACAGGCCAGCTAGAAACGCGGCCGTCATTGGTCAACTGTTGGCGTCAGTCCGGAGCTCACCTTCGGCGACCTCAATAATGCGCCGCATCATGCCCGTTTCTTCCAGAAAACTCGTCATTTGTGAGGAAATGCCTTGGCGATTGAGAAGCGCGTAAATCTGTGTCTCGATCAAATCCGGATCGTTACAGGTGCTGGCTATAAGGCGGAGGTCATTAATGCCTTGGCCGTCTTCGATCTCGCGTTCGAGCTCTTTGGCTGCATTGGAAAGCCGAAGAAGTTGAATAGGACCGGGGGATCGTCCACGCAGCCAACTGTCACCGGCATCCGTCAAAGCGTCCAGGGTTTTGTCGAGCCGTGTTTCAATGCGGTCGACCGCGCGATCAACGCGAGGTTCAATCCACTGAGGTGTGCAGATTTCTTCAGCTGTGGGGACCGTCGCGCAGCCGGACAAGACAATAGCGGCAATGGCAGGTCCAAATCGCTTCACTTTCGCCAAACCGCCCATAATCTTAGTAATGGCTGCGGGCGTGCATGAAGCTCATATCCATGGGCTCAGCGACAAGCATCGCCCAATATGTTGAGTAGGTCGTGCGCGGCTCATAGACAAGCGCGATACCAAATTCAGACACATCAGGGCGTAGGAGGTTTTCATTGTGGCCGGGGCTTTCTTGCCAGTCCTTGAAGACTTGTTCCCAGCTTTTTTGTCCAGTCGCCACATTTTCACCTGCGATGAGAAAGTTGTATCCGACACGCTGAGCGCGATCTCCATGTGTCGAACCATCAGTGCCGCTGTGTGAGATAATGCCAGCCTTCGCGAGGTCATCCGCATGAATGCGTGAAGCTTCGATAAGCTTTTGCTCAATCCGAACAGGCCCTAGGCCATGACGCGCGCGATATTGGTTGAGATCTGAGACGGCCTTGTGGATATTGAGTGGCTTTGGCGGAACTTGCGGGAAGACGGGGTTTGACCCGAAGCCATCATTTAGGCGGCAAACAGCATCCGGTTTACGGACATCAGGTTGGTAGGTGACAGCACCCCGGCATTTCGGGTCAGCTTTACAAAGGGCTCGACAGTCTTCGGGGCGAGAGATGGGGATGACCTTGTAGGTCCCATCATCCGGTTTGAATGTTGTTTGAGTCACACCTGTTTTCGCAGTCGCAGGCAGGACACTGACAACAGTGCCCATGATCAAAACAGCTATGAGTTTCCCCAACCTCACCAGGTTGACCATAATAAGCCCTCCACGGAACGAAAGGCCATTACACAGCCAAAGTCCTAGGAAATCGTTAGACGCGGCTTAAACATCTGAAAGGATTTGGAAGTGTTGAAGGACTTTCTCTCGGAGGTTGTCGAGAAAGTGCAGTGCTCACCGACCTGCTGTCGTGATCCGCGCCCCGCCGCCGGAGGCGAGATCACGCTCTTGGCGCAGGGCAGCGGCCAAGCCGGAATAGAACATCATGATCTCAGACGCTTTTGACTCATCCGTCTCAATTTCAGGCAGTGGCAGGTCTTTGCGCGGTAAGCCTTTATGCGCAGCGACCATATAATCTTTCCAGACATCGGCGGGCAAAAGACCGCCTGTGACCTCATTCATGGGGCTATTATTATCATTGCCCATCCAAATGCCTGTGGTCATTTGCTCCGTGAAACCCATAAACCAGGCATCGCGATAATCCTGAGACGTCCCCGTTTTCCCGCCTGCCTTCCTCGGCAACAGGCTCGCACCATAAGCGGTCCCGGTTTCAATCGTTTGCTGTAGCATGGATGTCATTTGACGCGCATAGGGAACGGGATAGACGCGTTCGCCTTCACTCTGGCGTTTAGAAAAGAGAACATCGCCGCTCGTGTTTTCAATGCGTTCGATGATGTAAGGCTGTCGCCGAACCCCTTCATTGGGAAAGACTGAGTATGCGCTCGTGAGTTCAAGCAGGTTGACCTCCGACACACCCAGAGACAGCGATAGGGTTTGGCGCATTTGCGAGTCGATGCCGAACTTGCGCGCGGTTTCTGCGACACGATCTGGGCCGATTTCGGCGCCGACTTTGGCCGCCACTGTATTAATTGACAGTTTCAACGCCTCGCGCAGTGTCATTGGCCCCCGGAACCGGAGTGTGTAGTTTTTCGGCTGCCAGCCATTAATCTCCGTCGGCATATCCACACGGACCGTGCCAGGAGAAA
>JBCBGR010000228.1:0-4642 GCA_038526555.1 Pseudomonadota bacterium | reverse complement strand
TCATCATATTGTGCGGGTGTGATGACAATATCCTCATAGCCCTCAACAATGGTGATCGTTTCCGTAATCGTTTCAAAAACAGGCGGGACGACAACAAGGGTCGGACCTGAATGGTCAAAAGGGATATACTCCGGCTGGTCTTCGAAAACGGCCGGGATAATTTCGAGTGTTTTTTCAACGCCAATCGGAATTAAATTATCCGAGGCTGTACTCTGTGCATATGATGACTGAGACGCCCATAGACAGATTGTCAGGGTGAGGATCGCGATAGAGACTTTCTTGATCATGACAGGACCCTCTCCGGTTACTTCTGATTGATGTAATCGGCGAGTTTCGCCATATCTGTGAAACGCTGGATTTCTGTGCCGTCAGAGTCCCGAACGATCGCCGTTTGCTCCTTGACAATCACCCTTATCACTTCCGGAGGTGGTACAGGGATGCTCCGTTCAATAATACGCTCAGGTTCACGGACGACACGCCTTGGAATGTCCTGTGTGACCGCAGGGATAACGTCTATTGACGCTTTGGCGGGGGTGACGACTATCCCGTCTTTGATGATTGCCGCCTCTATAATGGGTCGTTTAATTTCTTGGCGGACCACAAACGTGTCCATGACGGTTTCAAAAGTGGCAGGAATAGTAACCAGTTCAGTTCCACCCGCATTTGGATCGAGGGGCATCTGGACATCATCGAATTTGGCGGGGTAAATTTCGACGAATTCACCATCCCCAATGTCATAGATTTTGACAGGATCGCCTACCGCCTGTGCGTAGGCGGATTGGGCCGCCAATGTAGAAAGCAAAGTGACTGATGCAGATATGATAGATACGACTAATTTCATATGACCCCATTGGCTTAACCAAGAGGAGCTTAGCGCAAGCTCTTGTTTCATCAAGTGAAATTCTTTGCGCCGAAATTCGAAAACATGAATTGCTTTGCGGCACGAAAGGTCAAGGAAAGGTGCTTTTCGTCCCAAATCCAATTTGAATGACATCAGGCCTATTAAATTCACCTTATAATGGTCTCCCAGATTATCTCGTTATTATACGCCCGTCAGTGTCTCAAAAGTACCTTCTCGCTGTCCAATTCTTGTCCCAATTGGCCGCCACAACATGCTAATGACCCATGAGACGATTGCCGATATTCTGTTTGTCACCCTAACCCTCGCGACAATGGCGGGATGTGCGGTGAAAGCGAGTGCGGGATCTCCCGGTCCACAAACGGACGCAGGCGTCTATATCGAGACCATCGGTGAGGCGTCAGCCCTCTCGCCAGCCGAAATTCGAAATGCCGCGATCGTAGAGGCTGATCGGCTCGAAGCTAAAGGCGTCGAGGTCGACCGCACCTTTACCTACGGCATCGGCCTAGATCGCTAGCGGGTGTAGAAGCTGCCTGTGCGGGTCTCTAGCAAGGCATTCAGCGGAATGTCTTCCTGTTTCAAGAAGCCGTTCGCCGGGAGTTTCCCTTCCCGCACCATTTCGATCACAGCAACAACGGAGCCCGCTGTCGTCCACGCAATCGCTGTGCGGCTTTTCCCTGCGATCTGGAGCGGTTTGTAAGCCCCCACAAATTCCTTGCGTGACAGTTTGCCGTTCATTGTGCCTTCCGCCGCCACATGGACATACACCACGTCTTGATCGACGGGTGGTTTGGCATTGACGAGAATTTCACCCGCTTTCTCTCGGTCCTCGCGCATGAGAAGCTCATGGAAGAAGAAATTCATCAGGTCGAAGTGACCGGGATAGCGCATCGTCTTATAATCGAGGTTAGCCACTTGCCCGTGATAAGTCTCGCACATGGTACCGAGACCGCCGGACGTGGTGAAAGCCTCGAGCTCGAGACCGTCGATGAAGATTTTCTCGCGCCATTCCATGGCAGAGACCCATTTACGCTCACCTTCCTCAATGACTTCACAATCATTGAGATATTCGTTCACAACGCCTTCGGGCGACCAGTTAAACGCATAACCCATGAGCCCCGTTGGATTTTGCGGGAGAGCCCCGACACGCATCCGGCAGGACCGGCAATTGTCAAACTGCGCGATCAGATCCGCACCAACAATGCCCACAAAACCGGGCGCCAAACCGCATTGCGGGGCCATCAAGCCTTTGGACGTCTCTGCCAGCTTTCGAATGTGATCCGTTGTCGGCACGTCCTCCGTCAGGTCAAAATAATGAATGCCCGCCGCGTGCGCGACGTTCGAAACACCAATGTTCAGATGGTAGGGCAGACAGGACAAGACGGCATCCACCTCCGCGAATAACGCACCCAGTGCCTCAGCGTCGGTCACATCAATCCGGCGGACTTCGTGATTATGCGCGCTCGGGTCTGCCGCCATGTCGACGCCTACAACTGTGAAGTCACTATCGACCAGCAATTGCGCCGCCAGCGCGCCGACTTTACCCAATCCTAAAACAGCAATGCTCTTCATGACCGTCCCCTTGAATGAAAGTCGCGCTGTGCCAATTTCTGAGACCTTTGTCATTCTGCGAATTGCAGACTTTACAGAAATTTTTGCCTATTGCATGTCGCGCCTATGACCGTGCCATCAGATCATATTCGCGCCGAATTTTCAGATCGCTTGTCTGCGCTCTACCGCACCGAAGTGCCTGCGTACGGCACGCTGCTCGACATTGTTGAAGAGATCAATGGCGATGAGAGCGGCACGCGGCTCGGCTCTGAACGGCACGGGGCCATCCGTATGGGACAAGCGAGCGAACTCAGGGATATTGCGCGTCTCTTTGGCGCGATGGGTATGCATCCGGTCGGCTATTATGACCTCTCGGTCGCGGGCCTGCCTGTCCATTCGACCGCCTTTCGGCCCGTGGCCGCTCAGAGCTTCGAGATCAGCCCGTTTCGTATGTTTACATCCCTACTACGTCTGGAAATGATCCCGGATGAGAAACTCCGCCATAAAGCAGCAGATGCCCTTGAAGGTCGCGATATTCTATCGGGACGCGGACGGGAACTTCTGGAAAAAGGCGAAACGGATGAGGGCTTAGGCGACTCAGACGCCCATGATTTTGTTGGCGAAGCGGTTCATGTCTTTGAGTGGCGTCCCAAGGCCCGCGTAAACTTGTCACTTTATCAAGAGCTTCTCGATGCGCATCCGTTGATCGCCGACATCGTCTCCTTCCAAGGCCCGCACATGAACCACCTCACGCCCCGCGCGCGTGACATCGATGCCGCCCAAGAAGCGATGCGGGAAGCGGGCCTAGAAGCCAAAGACATTATCGAAGGTCCGCCACGCCGAAACTGCCCGATCCTGCTTCGCCAGACAGCCTTCAAAGCGCTAACAGAAGAAGTCGAATTTAAAACGGCTGATGGGTGGGAGACGGCTCGCCATACAGCCCGGTTCGGCGAGATTGAACAACGCGGGGCTGCGCTCACACCAAAGGGCCGAGCGCTCTACGATCAATGCCTCGTAGCCTCCAAACGCTCTGAGAAAGATCACGCCGACGCTCTTGCAGAAGCCTTTGCGGACTTCCCTGACGACTGGGAGATGCTGCGGAGTCAGGGCCTCGCCTATTTCGGCCCGAACGGTGACCCCCTTACTTATGAAGACTTCCTACCTGTCTCAGCCGCTGGCATCTTCCGCAGCAATCTTCGCAGTTCTGATGAGGGTTTCGGGGCCGGGTCAGGCGATCAAAGCGGCTTTGAAGCCGCTATGGGGCGTTCCTGTCTGGATATGTTCGCGCTTTATGAAGCGGACAACCGCTGACTACCAGCTACCCGTGTTCTCCATCTCCGCCCACGGCGCGCTAGCCGGTAGCGGATCACCTTTCTGGAGCAGTTCAACCGAAATCCCGTCGGGCGAGCGAATAAAGGCCATGCGGCCATCGCGCGGCGGACGATTAATGGTCACACCATGATCTGACAGGCGCTGACAGGTCGCGTAAATATCGTCGACGCGATAGGCCAAGTGGCCGAAGTTACGCCCGCCTTGGTAGACTTCGGGCTTACTGCCATCACCGGGCGGCCAATTATAGGTCAGCTCGACCATGGGGGCTTTTTTATCCCGCGCCGCTTCGGCATCGCCCGGCGCCGCCAGAAAAACCAGCGTAAAGCGCCCGCGCTTATTATCATAGCGGCTGACCTCTTCCAGACCGAGCGCGTCGCAGTAGAATTTCAAGCTCTCATCAATGTCCGCAACCCGGACCATCGTGTGTAGATATTCCATATTGACGAGCCTACTTCCTTCCGCGGCGTGCATCCATGAGGTCACGCATATTGCCATTATAATCTGTGACAGCTTCGAGAACATCATCGACACGTTTCTCACGCGTTTTATCCGTTTTCGCGGTGCCAACATGATGAGACATGCCCCGTTTCTTTCCAGGCGGCAGCCTCTCCCACAATGATTTGATCCTGGGATTTTGTTCTAGTCGCTCTGCCAGCCTATCTGGCACATCAACGGCATTTTGATCCGCGACCTTGAAGCGCATTTCGACTCTGTCACTCAAGCCAACATCAGCGGCATCGCGAACTTCAGGCCCAACGATTACATAAACTCGGCCATCGCCTGTCGGGATAAAAGCATTTGAAATCGGAACATCGGCGATTTCACCTTCCACGCGCAATCTTGGATATTCGTCGAAGGGAAGACCCGCAAGGTTTGGTATCAGGTTTTAATGCTGCCGCC
>JBCBGR010000227.1:0-4655 GCA_038526555.1 Pseudomonadota bacterium | reverse complement strand
GCGTATTCCGTAATCAGTTCGGCTTTACGCTCGGCTGTAATCGACATCGGGTTTCTCCATAAAGACTAAATATTGAAAACCCGCTTCGGCCAAAGCTGACCGTCACGAGGGTGGCAAAGTGCAATGGGTACACTGTCAGCCTCGGCCAATATCCATTCAGAACGTTGGAAGGTTGACGGTGCGTCTATCGCACGGCCCTGCTTCAGATCGGTTGCTTGTGGGTCGGTCACGGCCAGCACCGGGATGTCGTCCAGTGCGGTCGAGAGCGCAAGCAACGCCTCATCAGCGCGCGCGCTATCGCATACCTCCTGTAGCGCGTCTAGTGTGAATGACTGTGCCAATGCGAAGGGTCCGACGCGTGTGCGGCGCAAGCGACTAACATGTCCCTCTAGGTCAAGCGCCTCGCAAATATCGCGCGCGAGCGACCGCACATAGGTGCCTTTCCCGCAATCAACAGAGAAGGAGGCTTTGTCTGTGGTGAAACGATCCAGCCGAAGATCATCGATCCGTACCATGCGGGTTTTCATCTCAATATCGACGCCGGACCGGGCCAGATCATAGGCGCGTTTCCCATCAATCTTGATCGCCGAATATTTGGGTGGAATTTGTTCAATCTCGCCAATGAACTGGGTGAGGGCGGCGTTGACGGCGTTTTCTGAGGGACGGGCATCTGATCGTCCGGTGACACAGCCTTCGGCGTCCTGTGTCTCTGTACTGGTTCCGAAGCTTACATCGAATTCATAAGATTTGGCGGCGTCCATCAGGAACGGCACAGTCTTCGTCGCTTCACCCAGCGCAATCGGCAGAATGCCGGTGGCGAGTGGATCCAGCGTCCCTGCATGGCCCGCTTTCTGCGCATTCATCAGGCGGCGTACGGTGGACACGGCTTTCGTGCTGCCCAGCTCCAGCGGCTTGTCGAGTACCAGCCAGCCATGAACGGGCTCACCTCTTTTGCGTCTCTGTCGTCCATTGGGGTCCATGAATATCGCTTTACGATTCGCTATATCTAGTTCGCACCGACCCATGTCGCTTTGCGAGTGCAGCGATCGGATCGATGGACGACATAATCATAATCTTCAAAAACATCTGATCCTTTGAAGAGTTGCTGTCTGACGCCTTCAGGGCATTCGATACGGGATGAGAGGTCATGATCTACACGAAGACATGTCGGCGCATATTCATGTGTCTCGAGAAGGTAGCGACAAAGGCTGTTCGTGACGGCGAGAGGATACTTGTAATTTTTACTCGTATGTAAATTGCCCATTAGTGAGATGATATAGCTTCTGGGTCGGGCTTCTTGCACAATATGCCAGCGCCTTGCGAGCCCATGAGCTTTTATGAAATTGGGTGGCCCATAAAGACGAGGGTCCCATAGATAAGAGATTTCGACCCTAGGCATGTCGCGTAGTTCTGAAATTTGTTCGTACAATTCCCAGCTGGCTCGCTTATCGAGATTTTCAGTCCAGAAGGGTAAATGCATATCCGACATATCAATCAGAATGAAATCTGTAGCGATGATCTGGTCTATATCGAGACCGGCTTCCTCTGGTGTGATTTCAAGCAATAGGAGAACGCGATCATGCGTTTCCAGCGCGACATCGATGGCAGCACGCATGAATTCAATACCTTCGATTTGCCCGTGCACTTCACCAATGGCTAAGCCGTCTGGCGACACATCAATAAGTTCGCGCGCAATCGTTTTGAACTGTTGGGTGTGGATTGGAGTTTGAGATAAGGTTGCTTCAGGTTTTAAGGGCAGTATCGGAGATCCATGACGCTGATCTGCATTCGCCAGAATCGCAGCTAAACACACCATAATCCCGATAAGCAAACATAGGGCTGTACGGTGTTTCATCGAGAGGCCTCAGGGGTGTTTGTCATCAGCTCAAATTCATAGTGAGGGGCTCTGATTGAGTTTCGAAACACACGCAAGCGTTTAGCCGCACTCAAACTTCCGTGAGTTGCAAATCTGCATATCAGACCTTCGTCGTATAGATAGCCTTTGTTGACCGGGGTCAATTCTATAGCCTCTCTCAATAGCAAACATAAGTTAAATATCGTCGCTTTCTGGTGCTCAGCAGCGTTATGGCCGCGCCGATATTCAGTTGAATTAGAGGAGACTCCTATGTTGAAACAAACACTTGCGGTCACTGCAGGCGCAGCGGCCATGACCCTTCTGCCCGTCGCAAGCGCAATGGCATCCAGCGTTGAGGATCCGTGGCTGATCCGCCTGCGCGGTATTTCTGTAATGCCGGATGAGGGCGCAACAATCACGCCGATCGGTGGTGATGTTGATATTGAGAACCAGATCGTCCCGGAACTGGATATCTCATACTTCTTCACTCAGAATTTTGCGCTGGAACTGATCCTGGCCACAACGCCTCACGATGTGGCTGCAGAAGGAACAGCCCTGGGTGATGTGCCGTTGGGTGACGTTTGGCTTCTGCCCCCAACACTGACAGCGCAGTATCACTTCAACCCACGAGGTGATTTCCGCCCTTATGTTGGTGCGGGCATTAACTACACAATCTTCTACAATGAAGATGAAGGTCCCGTGGCCAACTCAATCGACTACAGCAACGAATTTGGCTTCGCGCTGCAGGCCGGTGTTGACGTTCCGATCAATGACACATGGTTCTTCAATGTTGACGTGAAGAAAGTCTGGCTGGGTACAGACGTTGAAATTCAAGCGGCTGGCACAACAGTGAATGCCGATGTTGACATTGACCCACTTATCCTGGGTGTCGGTGTCGGCCGTCGCTTCTAATCGAAGGTCCCCTTCTTCGGAAGAAAGCCGCTCCTCGGAGCGGCTTTTTTTTATTCTTCCTCACAAGACAAGTCGCGAGACACATCGGGCCGGGCGAGGAGCTTCGCCATATCGTCTGCCGTGTCAAACGTCGTATCGAGCTTGAAGGTCAGGCGCGGCGTGCTTTTCATTTCAAGCTCGCGCCCTAAGCGACCCCGCAAGAACCGTCCGCAGCGCTGTAAGCCTGCGATGACCGCTTGGCCGTCAGCATCCGGCCCTAAAGGGGCGGCATAAACAGTGGCCACTTTCAGGTCCGGCGCGGCGCGCACTTCCGCAATCGTTACGCTCACCCCTTGCAGAGCGGGATCCCGCAAATCTTCACGGTTGATAATATCGGCCAGCGCGCGGCGAATAACTTCGCCAGCTTTCAACTGACGTTGGGAGGGGGGACGATTACGAGCCATTTGGACTATTTAAGGAAATTGGGCGGAATTACTAGCGGGGCAGCTGTCCATGGACCCGCAAGAAGTCGATCAGTTCCGTGAAATAGAGTGGCTCGACTGTGTCGAACTTTCGGTATGTCGTTCCATCAGGAAGAACAGGGTCACGATCTCCATGTTCCACGCCGTGACCAGTTCCGGGAATGATCACGATTTTGAGGTTGGGGTTGTCCGGCATTGCCTCTCTGAGAGCATCCGCGTTGTAGGGCAATGGCACAATAGAATCGTCCTCGCCGAGTAGCGACAGGTAAGGCATGCTGCCCAAGCGCGAGAACGTTGATGCAGGATCAAACTGAAAACGGCGCAACCAGAGCTGGTCGACTGCCTCTGGACTGACAGGCAGGTCGGTATCGCCGAACATTTGGGAGAGCCAACCTTCTTCACTGGCTTTTTCGCGGATCGCGTCCAGTTCAGCGAAGACTGTTTCATTCGACAATGTGAAGTCCAGTGTAACATCAACGGACCGCTGGATGGCCGCCTTGGCTGATTCATCGAGACCCAACTGGTCTGCAAGCGCATCGCCGGATTCCCTTTGTTGGGTTTCGATCGACGTCGACGGACCGATATAGGTGACGATATAAGCGGGCACATCGAAGTCAGGATCATCCAGGGCGAGTGCAGCAACCCCTTGTGCCGTCCAAGCGCCAGCAGAACCGCCTTGCAGCCCAACGCGTCTCGCATCAATTCTCGGATCATCGCGAAGCCACTGTAAGGCAGCCCCGGCATCGGCCACGAGCTGATCAAACGTGGCGCGGTCACAATCGCCTGAACTCTGGCCTGTGCCGCGCTTATCATATTCCAGCACAGCCATACCGTAGCGCGTCAGCACGCGCCCAAAGCTGCGCCCGCGGCCCCAGCACCCCCGTCCGGAAATCATGACCATAGCCGGGTGAGGCCCTGTGCCCTCGGGGAGTGATAATGTGGCAGCCAGCGTCACATCCCCTGCGGGTATAAGCACCTCTTCGATCACATTTCGAACGATGGGGTCTGGTAACATGCGCATGAAATGGACGGATTGCCCGCGCCCCGTCTTGCCGATCATTTGCCGAAAGACGGGATCAAATTGCAGGGTCAGACCGTCATAAAGCGCATCCGGGATCAAGACGCGTCCCTGTTCATCCAGTTGGACCGCTACGGCATCGAAGTCAGCATATCCAAACCAGTCGGGCATGCGCTGGGTGGCTTTGAGCTCACCGGATGCTGCGCGCGCGATAATCAGTTCTGTAGCAAGTGTTCTTATGTCTGACTTTGCTAATCCACAGTCAGCTTGCCTGCGCACAGGCCGAGAATAACTCTTCAGATCAATCTGCTCAGGCCGTCATTGATCCCAACACACTCATCGGCCAATGGCGCGGTGTTTATAGTCAGGACAGAGGAACACTTGCTACAGAACTGATTATCGCGCGCGC
>JBCBGR010000226.1:0-4677 GCA_038526555.1 Pseudomonadota bacterium | reverse complement strand
AAGCCGAAATGGCTCTGTCATATTCACCCAACGTAATCAGGCTGCGCGCATAGAGCTGCCAGCCGGCAGGATCATTCGCGCGGTCTGTCGCCAGCCTTTGCTCCAACTGAGCCACCAAGTTCCGTAATTGCGTATTTTGATAAATTTGACGCTCTGGCGATGACGCAAGCGGCGCCTCAACGGCGTTCGTCACTGGGCGGTCATTGGGATTAAGCGCGGTAAAAGTGGCTTGGTCCGCGTAAACGATCCCTGCCATAATAATCAGGAGGCCGAGCGTTAGACCCCCGCCCCATTTAGAAACGCCCAAGCCTCCCTCACCGCCTTCTTGCTTCGCCAAAATCTGCTTTTGCAAGGCTACAACAGCGGCTTTGGCTTCCTCTTCAGGCACGTCGGCATCGGACTGGATCGTGTCGATTTGGGCAAAATAAGTGGTGATTTCTTCGTCGTCTTCGGCACGTACAGCCCCGAAGAAGGCCGGAAACAGAAAGGCCACAACGAAAGCAGCCATGATGGCAAAGGCGAGCCAGAACATCATCAGCTCTGCTCTCGCAACTGTTTCAGCCGTTCTTTTTCATCGTCTGACAAATCAATGACAACAGGCTCAACTGTCTTGCTGCGGGCAGCCGCAAACCACCAGAGGATGAAGATAAGAACAAGCAAAAGCGGGCTAGCCCAAAGGACAATCGTGTTCATCTGAACAGGCGGCTTGAGCAGCACGTAATCGCCATAGCGATCGCGCATCAACGCGATCACATCGGCCTCACTGTCGCCAGCACTCAGACGCTCCCGGACAACGAACCGCATATCGGCCGCGAGCTCCGCGTCAGACTCTTCAATGCTCTGATTTTGGCAGACAACGCAGCGCAACTGCTTGCCAACCTCACGGGCACGCTCTTCGACTTCGGGCGCGTAGGTCCGGTCCGTTGACTGCGCAAAGGCCTGTCCGCCTACAATCAATGTGAGCGCGATAAAAAGCGTTTTTATCCAGACTCTCATTCTGCGGGCACAGCTTCAGCAGGCAAACGGTTCGGCGAGCGTACTGTTCGTATCTGATCGCTTGGCAGTCTCAAACGTCGGTCGGCCATGCTGATGAAGCCCGCAAACGCCATCATGAACGCGCCAATCCAGATCCAGACGACGCCAGGCTGGTAATAAGCCCGCATAATGACGCCGTTGGACAGATCGTCACCCGTCGCGCCGTCGCCAATCGCGGCGAATAGCGTGGGGCCAAAAGAGGGCCGAAAGCCCGCTTCAGATGTGATCATGCCGCGAACTGGATAGAGCCTTTGCTCGGTTCGGAGTGAGGTAATTTCGCGCCCATTTTTTGATACGGCCACATCGGTTCCGAGATAGACGAAATTATCACGACTCCCCTGCTCCAGTTCACCCATAGTGAACGTATAACCCGCCACCGTCAGTGTTTCCCCGGCTTTCAGACGCCCCACATCCTCCTGCGCGCCGACACTCATGAAGGTTACACCAATGGTGAAGACCGCCACCCCCAGATGGCTGAGCGCAAAGCCCCACGTTCCGGCGGGTTGACGCTTCAATTTCACCCAGGATCCATCAGCGCGTTTGTGGAGAACGGTAAACGTGCCAATGATCAACCAAATGGCAAAACCAATGGCAATAGCCCCGAGAACGGATCGCCCGAACAGATAAACCAGCCCTGTTAGGATGAGGACCGCAACACCCGCTTTCATGAAAATGCCTTTATAACGGCTCAAATCATCCTGCCGCCATTTAATCATCGGCGCGAACGCCATGATCCCGATCAGAACGATCATCATCGGCGTGAAGACAATATCGAAATAGGGCGCACCGACTGTGATTTTCTCTCCCGTCGTGGCTTCGACAAACAGAGGATAAAATGTGCCAAGGAAAACTGTTGCCGTTGACGCGACCAGCATCAAATTATTGATCACAAGTCCGCTTTCGCGAGAAACGAGATTGAGGCTTGTGCGCCGCATCAAGTTTCTAGACCGCAGCGCGTAGAGTGCCAGAGCCGCGCCTGTGAAAATCAGCAGCAGTGCGAGGATCACGACTCCGCGTGACGGATCAACCGCAAAGGCATGAACACTCACGAGTACACCCGAACGCACAACGAACGTCCCGACCATCGACAATGAGAAGGTCGAAATGGCGAGCAAAACCGTCCAGTGTGCAAAGCTATGCCTCTGCTGAAGTGTCAGAATCGAATGGAGCAAAGCTGTTCCACATAGCCATGGCAGGAAGGACACATTCTCAACCGGATCCCACATCCACCAACCGCCCCAGCCAAGCTCATAATAGGCCCAGACGGACCCAACCGTGATGCCGAGCGTCAGAAATGACCAAGACACCAAGACCCACGGCCGCAACCAACGTGCCCAGACAGCATCGACGCGTCCCTCCAGCAGCGCCGCGACGGCAAACGAGAAAGCCACAGAGAACCCGACATAACCAATGTAAAGCAAGGGCGGGTGGATCGCGAGACCGGGATCTTGCAGCAGCGGGTTCAGCCCCTGCCCGTCCACCGGCACAGGAAACAGGCGCTCAAAAGGATTGGACGTGAAAATGAGAAACGCCAAAAAACCTGCACTAATAAGCCCTTGAACGGCGATTGCTCTAGCGCGCAGTGACAAGGGTAAGCTTTTTCCGAAGATCGGAATCGCCGCGCCAAAGAGCGCAAGGATCAACACCCAGAGCAAGATTGACCCCTCATGGTTCGCCCAAACTCCCGTAATCTTGTAGACCATCGGCTTGGCCGAATGGCTATGCATGGTCGCGAGTTTGACGGAGAAGTCTGATGTGATGAACGCGTATGTTAGGACGCCATAAGCATAGATGAGCAGCCACGCCTGCGCGATGGCCGCGCGATCAGCAAACAACATCGAGCGCGTATGGCCACGATGGCTTCCGATAAGCGGCAAAACACCCTGCAGCAGAGCCACAGCGAGAGCGAGAGCGAGCGCGATTTGTCCCGTTTCGGGTAACATGGGCCTTCCCTAGACGGCGATGCGATTCCTCACAACATCAGGCTTACAGTCTAAACTGACGCAGTGCGTATGACATCTCATTGATATCTATAGAGATTATAGATTTTCCCTCTATAAATCCGAAATGACCCCCAATCTTTACAATCCAAAGGTCTCCAAGGCGGACATAAAGGATTTCCGGGATCGCTTGTCGCGAACCCGCCTGCCCGATCCAGAACTTGTCTCGGATTGGTCGCAAGGATTGCCCATAGAGATCGCAACTGAACTACTTGATAGCCTGCGAACTCATGACTTTCAGTACTGTTTAGACCGCATGACGGCCATTGGGAGTTATCAGATCGCAATTGATGGCCTTAAAATTCATTATCTCCACAAACGCGGACCCGCTGGTGCTATTCCTCTGATCCTGACCCATGGCTGGCCGGGCGGCATTATTGAGTTTCTGGATGTGGCTGACGCACTTTCAGAACAGTTTCATCTCGTTATCCCATCCCTGCCCGGCTTTGGGTTGAGCAATGCGCCGAAAACGGTGGGTTGGGGCCTTGAGAAGATTGCTGATGTCTGGGCGGAACTCATGAGCCGCCTTGGATATGATCGCTATGTGGCCCAGGGCGGGGATTGGGGCAGCGAGGTCAGCGCGCTCCTTGCTCAGAGACATCCTGATCATTGCCGTGGTGCGCACATCAATATGGTCTCTGCGCGACCGCCAAAGCCTGTAATCAGCAATCCAACGGACTCAGAGGCCAAACAACTCGGACGCCTGAAGGATTGGGGCCGCATGGAAATGGCCTATTTTCGTCAGCAAGCGTCACGCCCTCAGACACTCGGTTATGCCTTAGCCGATAGCCCGCTGGGTCAGGCCTGCTGGATTGCTGAGAAGTTCCACGCTTGGACAGATCATGACGACGCAAACCCTTTTGGGGGTGTCGACTATTCACGTATCCTCGATCTGATCTGTCTTTACTGGTTCACGAATAGCGCCACCTCATCGGCGAGGCTTTACTGGGAGTCCGCCTATGGATCAGGCCGCACTCAGATTGATGCGCCGATCGCCTGCGCGCTCTATCCCGCCGAGATCAATGCGCCGTCGAAACGCTGGGCCGAGACCCGTTTCACTGATATCGTTCACTGGACTGAACTGGACCGAGGCGGTCATTTCCCTGCGCTCGAAGTGCCGGACCTTTTCGTGGAGAATGTTATTGAGGGTGTGCACGGGGTTTGGGGCTCGCACACATAAAGCTTGACGCGACGAATGCTGGCGTGGTCTTAAGAACGAACAACGAACAAATCAGGCACAAATTCTGTGGATAAGTCTGTTCGCAACGAAGGGGAAAAGCTGTGAGTGCCGCGCGAAGTCAAAGCTACATACGTGCGGAGCAACGTCGGTTCAAGCGGGCTCAAGCCGGTAAAGTTTGGTCAATTCGTGATCTTCCCCAGTTCTATTACCTCAAACATTTCAAGTCATTCCTGGTCGATATTCAAGCGCGACACTTCGATCTACTGGGTCGCACCGAGTTAGATTTCATCACCCAGTTTGAACGCCTCCCAAAGGGTGCGCAGGCGACATATGTGCGCATGGCCAACCGCCGTGGATATGTGTTCGACCGCGAAAAATTCACTTACGCCGAAATCAAGGACCAAAACCGACAATGGGATATTCTTGCAGATCATGACTTCGCCGCGCCGATTAGCGCGCCTC
>JBCBGR010000225.1:0-4680 GCA_038526555.1 Pseudomonadota bacterium | reverse complement strand
CCCTAATGCGCGAAAACGATATTCCGATCATTGTGTTTTCCATTCACGAAAAGGGTGGCCTTGACAGCGTAATGGCTGGAAAAGGGACCTCGACCATTATTAAATCATAATTACGCCTTGATGCAGGCTTCTGGACAAGGAAGGATAGACCTATGACATTTAATCTTTCTGATTACCGAAAGCGCATGGACGGTGCGCTCGACTCGCTTCGAAAGGAATTTGCGGGTCTGCGTACGGGCCGTGCAAACGCCGCCTTGCTCGATGGCATCACGGTTTCAGCTTACGGCTCCGAGATGCCCATTAATCAAGTGGGCTCAGTTTCTGTGCCCGAAGCGCGCATGCTGACAGTGTCTGTCTGGGACAAAACTATGGTGGGGCCTGTCGAGAAGGCGCTTCGTCAAAGTAGTCTGGGCCTCAATCCGGTTGTAGATGGACAAACATTGCGCATCCCAATGCCGCCGCTGACTGAAGAACGCCGTCGGGACCTGACGAAGGTTGCGGGCACTTATGCGGAGAATGCCAAAATTGCTGTGCGCAATGTACGCCGCGATGCGATGACCACGCTCAAGCGTCTCGAAAAAGATGGCGAGATGAGTGAGAATGAGCAGAAAGCGCATGAAAAGGATGTTCAAACCGCAACTGATGAGGTTGTCGCGAACATCGACTCTGCGCTCTCGACGAAATCCGAAGAGATCATGCAGGTGTAGCGATCAGCGATCTGCCTGCATATCAGGGGACACTTCCCCAACATGTCGCCATTATTATGGATGGCAATGGGCGTTGGGCCAAGAAGCGTCATCGTCCGCGTCAGTTTGGGCATCGGGCTGGCGTCGAAACGGTTCGGCAGATCGTTGAGGATGCGTCCGAAATTGGGCTTCAATGCCTGACGCTTTACAGCTTTTCGACCGAGAATTGGACGCGTCCCAAAACTGAAGTCGCGGCGCTCATGTCGCTTCTAAAAGAATATATCCATTCCGATCTCGCGCGCTTGCGCAAGGAAGGGGTTTGCATCCGCATTTTGGGACGTCGCGAAGGCTTGTCTGCTGATATATTGGGGCTGATCGACAAGGCCGTGACAGAGACGGCGCATAATGACCGCTTCTATTTGAATATTGCGTTCAACTATGGCGGTCGCGACGAAATTCTCAGGGGGATCAAGAAAGCCATCGCTGAAGGCGCTGACCTGAATAGTCTCGATGAGACCCAATTTGGCGATTATTTGGATACAGCCGGATTGCCGGACCCTGATCTCGTTATTCGGACGAGTGGAGAACGCCGGATTTCTAATTATCTCCTCTGGCAAGCCGCTTATGCCGAATTTGTCTTCTCCGACGTTCTGTGGCCAGATTTCAGTAAAAAGCATCTCATTGAGGCCCTCAACGAGTTCAGGACGCGCAGTCGACGGTTCGGGGCGCTTGATGCCTCCGAGGTCGCATAATGGACGCTGCGCCCGCGTCTCCCCGGTGGAAGGGGCTTAAATCAAGATTGACGACGGGTCTGATCGTCTCGGCGATCTGTATTCCGCCCTTCTATTTTGGCGGTTATATCTGGGCGCTCCTCGTCGCTGTGTTTGCCGGACGCCTCATGTTTGAATGGGTGCGCATGACGGATCCAGACGCGCCGCACTTGGCGTACGGAATTGCTATTGCGGGTCTGTTGGTGGCTTTGGCTTACGCGTCTCAGCATTTGATCGTTGGTGTCATACTCGCCCTTCTTATTGTTATCGTTGTCGGCGTGATTGAACGCATGAGGCGGGGGGGCGTCTTCTGGACGACGATTGGGCTGCCTTACATCATCATTCCTTCTGCGATTATTGTCCTTCTAAGGGGCAATGATGTCGGCTTTGCGACGCAAGGGTTCTCGCAAGTTCTCTTCGTGGTTCTGGTGGTGATTGCTGCCGATGTTGGCGCCTATTTTGGCGGCTCAACTTTGGGAGGACCGAGACTCGCGCCGAAACTATCGCCCAAGAAGACATGGTCAGGCGCAATTTCGGGGCTAGTTTTCGCCTGTATTGTCGCTTTGCTGACCGGGTTTCTGATGGGTTTGGACCCGCTTTTATCGCTCTTTTTGGCGGTTCCTATCGTGATTTTATCTGTTCTCGGTGATTTGGGCGAAAGCATGGTCAAGCGCCGTATTGGTATCAAGGATACAGGGGCCTTGTTGCCGGGCCATGGCGGCTTATTGGACCGACTAGACAGTCTGCTGTTCGCTGTTGTGGGGGCTGCTGTGCTATTCATGCTTCTTGGTGACGGGTGGCCGATCGCATGACCCGCAAAGTCACGGTTCTTGGCTCCACAGGCTCAATCGGTCTCAGCACCTTGGATTTGCTGGAGCGCTCAGAAACGAGCGCGTTTGATGTTGTTGGTCTGAGCGCAAACCGAAATGTTGATCTTCTGGTTGAACAAGCGCGGGCATTCCGTCCCAAAGCTGTCGCTATTGCGGATGAAAGTTTAGAGGCTGAGCTCTCCCAAAAGCTGAGCGGTGGAGACATCGATGTCTATGCCGGATCGCAAGGCCTTGTTGAACTCGCCCGTCTGGATGCGGATATCACGATGGCCGCGATTGTCGGCGCTGCAGGATTAGAGCCAACATTGACCGCGGTCGGGCAGGGCAACACTGTCGCGCTCGCCAATAAAGAGTGCCTGGTCTGTGCAGGAAGCGTCTTCATGGACGCGGTCAAGGCCCATGGCACAACCCTTTTGCCCGTCGACTCTGAGCATAACGCCATCTTCCAAGTTTTGGATCAGGACCGTCCGGAAGGGATTCGCCGACTGATTTTGACAGCGTCAGGCGGGCCTTTCCGCGAGACATCCCTGGAGCAGTTGCGCGAAGTGACGCGCGAAGACGCGCTTAACCACCCTGTCTGGAGCATGGGGGCGAAGATCAGCATCGACTCGGCGACCATGATGAACAAGGGCTTGGAATTGATTGAAGCGGCGTGGCTGTTCAATCGTCCATCAGCCGAGATTGATATTATCGTCCATCCGCAATCCATCGTCCATTCCATGGTTGAATATGTGGACGGATCCGTTCTGGCGCAGATGGGATCGCCCGATATGCGGACACCGATCGCCTATGCCCTCGCTTGGCCAGAGCGCATGGACACGCCCGTTGAGCGACTGGATCTGGCAAAGGTCAGTCAGTTGAGTTTCTTCGATCCCGACCCCGTTCGGTTCCCCGCCATTCGTCTAGCGCGTGAAGCGTTAGAGGCGGGTGGCGCAGCGCCCTGCATTCTGAATGCAGCCAATGAAGTCGCGGTCGAAGCGTTTTTGAACGGTCAGATCAAGTTCTTGGATATTGCGCGCATTTGTGAATCAGCGCTGGAAAGCTTGTCGGGAGACGCGGATTTGTCCTGTCAGGCCTTTGACTTGCAACGCGTGATGCAGGCCGATGGCTTGTCGCGCCGGACTGCAAATGAGCATATTGTAAACTTGTAAGCCCGGACTATTCCGGGCAATCGCCTTTAGACCTTGGAATCGCGTATTTTAAGTAAGGGGCGGCTATTCTAGATATCCTGTATATCGCGTTTGCGGGCATTGTCTTCCTGCTGCTGATTTCTCTGCTGATCTTCATCCATGAGCTTGGCCACTATAGTGTCGGACGTTTCTTCGGGATCAAGGTAGAGCGTTTCTCCATCGGTTTTGGTCGTCCGGTCTGGTCCAAAAAAGCCAAGTCAGGGACATTGTGGATGGTCGCGCGTTGGCCTTTGGGCGGCTACGTTAAATTTGCAGGCGATGCAGGAGCCGCTTCGAACCCAGACAAGGAAGAGTTGGAGCGCATTCGCGACGACGAAGGCGATGTGACCGATATTTTCCACTTCCGTCCAGTCTGGCAGCGCGCCCTTGTTGTTTTGGCTGGCCCTATTGCTAACTTCCTTTTGGCGATCGTGCTTTTCGGTATTGCTGTCCTTTGGGTCGGAACGCGCCACCCCGAAGCTTTGATCGGAGAAGTGGAAGCCAATAGCGCGGCGGCTATCGCTGGCATTGAGCCGGGTGACCGTATCGTTGAAATGGACGGACGAACAATCCCGGATTGGCTCACCATGGCTCAACATATTCAGCTGCGTGGTAACACACCGATTGATACTGTCGTGGACCGGAATGGGCAGCGTGTCGAGATGACAGTGACGCCTCGCATGATCGAAGACGAAGATTTCGTTGGTGGCCGTATGACCCGCGGCCAGTTTGGTGTGAGACTGTCGCCAGATGCCGAGATGGAGACTCGATCCTATAATGTTGGATCTGCGCTTGTGTTCGGGACTAATCAGGTTGGAAATACGCTAGCCGCGACGGGTCGCTACATCGGCCGTATCTTCTCAGGCAAAGAAGACGGCAAGCAATTAGGGTCGATTTTGCGCATTGGGGCCGTCACGGGTAAGGCGACGGTTGACGTTGCAAAAGCAGAAGTCCCCGTGAGTGATCGGCTTCGCACGTTAATGTTGGTTCTTTTGAATCTTGGGGCAGGGATTTCTGTCGCATTAGGTTTCGCTAATCTACTGCCGATACCTATGCTCAAGGGTTTCCCCGCTACGGCTTCATAGCCATAGAAGACGAGATGTCCACCATCGAGCATAGGTATCGGCAGTAGATTAGCGAAACCTAATGCGACAGAAGTCCCCGTGAGTGATCGGCTTCGCACGTTAATGTTGGTTCTTTTGAATCTTGGGGCAGGGATTTCTGT
>JBCBGR010000224.1:0-4682 GCA_038526555.1 Pseudomonadota bacterium | reverse complement strand
CAGTCAGAGGACAGTAGACATGTTTGCCCCTTAAGAGCAATCAAGAAGGGGCGAGAGAGAAGATTTTCTGGGTGTAGTAATCGGTGTGGCACTGAAGTTTAAAGCCCAGTGGTATGCGCTGCTTGTCGGCGGTGCAGTTGTGCTATCGATCCTGATTGCTGTGATTATAGGGATCTCCAAGCTGATTGGTTGATCGCGAAAGCCTCTTTGACGGTATAATCTGCTGTCATTTGGGATATACCCAGAAAATCTTCTCTCTCGCCCCTTCTTGATTGCTCTTAAGGGGCAAACATGTCTACTGTCCTCTGACTGATGGCTCTTGCTGCGAGGGGATTTGCGTGAAGATCACTGTCTTAAAAGACGCGGCTACGGATGAAGCGCGCGTTGCCGCCACACCGGATACGGTGAAGGGCTATGTGGCTGACGGTCATGACGTGACCGTTGTGAAGGGGGCGGGCAAAGCCGCCGACTTTGCAGATGCACTTTACAAGGAGGCAGGCGCGAGCTTGTCGGCCTCTAACACCGCCGCCATGAAATCTGCTGATTTGGTTATGTCTGTTACGGGTGGCACAGCCAAGCTTCTCGCCTCCATGAAATCAGGCGCGGCGATTACGGGTCTGCTTTCTCCGACTGACAGTCCCAAATATATTGAAGCTGCCAACAAAGCGGGCGTGACAGCGATTGCGCTGGAATGGATTCCCCGGATTAGCCGTGCGCAGAGCATGGACGTGCTCTCCAGCCAGTCCAACTTGGCAGGCTACCGTGCTGTTGTCGAAGGCTCCGGCATTTATGGTCGCGCGCTGCCGATGATGATGACAGCGGCAGGCACAATTGCCCCGGCCAAGGTCTTTATCATGGGGGTCGGCGTCGCGGGCTTGCAGGCGATTGCGACGGCACGACGCCTCGGTGCGGTGACCACAGCAACCGATGTGCGCCCAGCGACGAAAGAACAAGTCGCCTCACTCGGCGCGAAATTCATCGCGGTTGAGAATGAAGAGTTCAAGGCGGCAGAGGACGCGGGCGGTTACGCAAAGCAGATGAGTGAAGAGTACCAGAAACTCCAAGCTGAACTCACCGCAAGCCACGTCGCCAAGCAGGATATTGTGATTACCACAGCATTGATCCCCGGACGGGATGCACCTGTGCTCGTCACCAAAAAGATGGTCGATACAATGCGGCCTGGTTCCGTCCTCGTTGATCTGGCAGTTGAGCGCGGCGGCAATGTGGAAGGGTCCAAGCCCGGCGAGATCGTCACGACCAAGGGCGGCGTCCATATTGTCGGACATCTCAACTGGCCTTCACGCATGGCGGCAGACGCGTCGAACATGTTCGCCCGTAACCTGAAAGCTTTCTTACCGCTCGTCACAGGTGAGGATGGTAGTTTCGCGCCCGACTGGGAGGATGAAATCCTCCAAGGCGCGGTCCTGACCAAGGGCGGCGAAACCATCAATGATCGACTGAAAGGCTAGGGGACTATGACTGCTTATCTTATCATGGCGGGCGGTGCCGCCGTTTCTCCGCTGGTCTTCCAACTGGCGATTTTCGTGCTGGCGATCTTTGTCGGCTATTATGTGGTCTGGTCGGTTACGCCTGCATTACACACGCCGCTCATGGCGGTGACGAATGCGATCTCTTCCGTGATTATCGTTGGCGCATTGATTGCGGTCGCTGCAGGCACCGAAGGCGGCTCGCCGATCTCGACCTGGTCCGGCGTCATCGCCGTCGCCCTCTGCGCGGTCAACATTTTCGGCGGCTTCCTCGTCACCCAGCGCATGCTTGCCATGTATAAGAAGAAGGAGCGCTGAGATGGAGACTTTTGACCCAAATACAGCCTTTTTCATCCTTCAGACTTTATTTGTTCTGTCTGGTCTTATGCTGATGTGGCGATTTAAAAGCTTATTATCAAATAAGTCGGCTCGCCTTTTCATTCTTCCGACATCGGTTGCTATAGCTTGCATGGCAAGCGTTAGAATGCGTTTTGACGAGGATTTCACTCTGGGTTGGACTTTGCTTCTGGCCGCTTCTTTGCTTCAAGTCTTATACTTGTGCTGGAAAGCTCTGACTGAGTTTGAGGCTTTGGGAGCAACGTCATGATCCAGCTCTCAGCCAATATGGCGGCGGTGCTTTATACCGTTTCCGCCGTTCTCTTCATTCTCGCGCTTCGCGGTCTCAGCTCGCCTGAAACCTCCCGTCGCGGCAATCTGTTCGGCATGGTGGGTATCGCGATTGCGATTGTGACGACCGTGCTGGTCGCTGGCTTAGGCGGTCAAGGCCTGATCCTTGCGGGCGGGGGCCTCGCCGTCGGTGGTGTGATCGGTGCGATCATTGCGCGCAAAATCCCGATGACCGACATGCCGCAGCTCGTAGCGGCGTTTCACAGTCTCGTCGGTTTGGCGGCGGTTCTGGTCGCACTGGCCGCCTTCTTCTCACCGGGTAGTTTCGGCATTCTGGATGCGGCAGGCGCGATTAAAGGCGGCTCGCTGATCGAACTGGCCCTTGGGGCGGGTATTGGTGCGATTACCTTTTCCGGATCCATCATCGCCTTTGCGAAACTGAACGGAAACATGTCCGGCGCGCCGATCCTTCTGCCGGCCCGTCATCTGATCAATATTGCGCTCGGTCTCGCCTTCCTCTTCCTCGTCGGCATGATGGTCGGCGCGGGCGGTTCCGAGCCTTGGATGATGTGGGCGCTGATCGGGGTTACGCTGATCCTTGGCTTCACCCTGATCATCCCAATTGGTGGCGCGGACATGCCTGTCGTTGTGTCTATGCTGAACAGCTATTCGGGCTGGGCAGCCGCCGCGCTTGGCTTCACGCTGGGCAATCTGGCGCTGATCATTGTCGGTGCGCTGGTCGGCTCTTCGGGCGCGATCTTGTCTTACATCATGTGTAAGGGCATGAACCGCAGCTTCGTCTCCGTCATCTTGGGCGGGTTTGGGGGCGATGCAGCCGCAGGCGCAGCGAGCGACCGCGAGCAACGCCCGGTCAAGCGCGGCTCTGCCGAAGACGCGGCCTTCATCATGAAAAACGCGTCTAAGGTCATCATCGTTCCGGGCTACGGTCTGGCGGTGGCGCAGGCGCAGCACGCGGTCCGCGAAATGGCGGACACGCTCAAGGAAGAAGGCGTGGATGTCTCCTACGCCATCCACCCCGTCGCAGGCCGAATGCCGGGCCATATGAACGTCCTGCTGGCCGAAGCCAATGTGCCCTATGACGAAGTGTTCGAACTGGAAGACATCAACTCCGAGTTCTCCAACGCGGACGTCGCCTTCGTCATCGGCGCGAATGACGTGACCAACCCGGCGGCGAAGACCGACCCGCAAAGCCCGATCGCGGGGATGCCCATCCTCGACGTCGACAAGGCCGCGACCGTCCTCTTCGTGAAACGCTCGCTCTCACCCGGCTATGCGGGCATCGACAATGACCTCTTCTACGAGGACAACACGATGATGCTGCTCGCAGATGCGAAGAAGATGGTCGAGGAGATTATTAAGGCGCTTTAACCATTCAAAAGGTAACAAAAAAGCCCGCTTGGATATTTCGCCAAGCGGGCCTTTTTGTGTTTAAGCGTCTGACTGTTAGAGCCTATGCCTCAGTGACTTGCGCTTCGTGGAAGGCCGTTAGCTCTGCCACACTAGCATTGTAGACAAATTGTTCGACCAGGTTCGCGGCGCACTCTGCCACCGTTTGATCAAGGTAGCGCAGGGCAGCGCGGTCAGACATACAGGATGTCACGGCTTTGCGCTTTAATTTGTCATAGACTTTTTGTGTTCCGTCTTCAGCCTCGAGCTCGGACAGATTAAATTTGACCGAGACAGTGACATCAATCAGCGGTCCATCACTGGCGTAGGCTGAAGGGGCAATCGCGCTTGTCGCGAGGATGATCGCGGACAGTGCGACCGTGCTGACTTTCTTGACAGTCTGGTGAGCGTGGACCAGAACGCCGTTTCGTTTGATGAGCATGGAATGACCTTTCTATCTGCTTATTGAGCGGTTGGCGGCAAGGCTGCACCCTTGTCGCCACTTCAATCCACCACACAGCCGTCATCCAGAGAAGCGCTATTGGCGCTATTATAGCTATGCATAAATGCAACTTATGGTTTTATTTTTTCACGACTAAAAATCACGCTCGATGGGGTTCGGCGCGGTCTATTGAGTGTCAGCGTAAATGTACGAAGCCAATCCTTGGCTCATCTCTTAGCTCACAAGAAATCGACTCTCAGACAAGGATGAGATGGGTTGAGCGTTCAAACCGCCACTCAGAGCTGAGCCGCAGGGCGCTTAAACTCAGGGAATGTCTCATTTTTCGCCGCTGAATTACAACCTAACGGTTGTAAGCCCACCTAGATCGAACGGTGCTCTCCCACCCCACAAAGATGATTTAGGAGATTGTCAAGGCGTTGTAGCGGTCCAGAGCATAAGCTCACCGCGTTCCGTTAGGAGGCCATCCAATCTTCCGGTTCTGGGATTGTCGCAGCTCAGCTTGTCAGCGCCATTGATCAGCTGACGAAAAGGTCGCTTTTGATATCTGGGTTCTGATACTGCTTCGACGCGAAGACATTTAGCCAGTAAGCGCTTGATATCTTGTCTATCAATGAAGGCATGGATCGTCAGTTCATTTGTGTCCAGATTATGAACCTCGGTAATGTTCTTGGCTGTTCGTGGGAACCAGCCAGGTATCC
>JBCBGR010000223.1:0-4622 GCA_038526555.1 Pseudomonadota bacterium | reverse complement strand
TTTCCGATCTGTTCCGCATCGGCAAATATTCGTTACCGCTTGCGCAATATCTTCATCACTCGGGTCTTTATTGGTCCGCAAGAGATCAACGGCCGCCATAATTTGCCCCGCCTGGCAATATCCGCATTGCGGCACGTCTTCTTCAATCCAGGCTTGTTGCACAGGGTGCAACGCGTCTTTTTTGGCAAGCCCTTCAATTGTTCGCACATCCGATCCATCGACTGCCGCCATGGGGACTACGCATGACCGTGTCGCAACTCCATCTAGATGAACGGTGCAGGCGCCGCACTGGGCGATGCCGCATCCGAACTTTGTCCCCTTCAGACCTGCGATTTCTCGAAGATACCACAGGAGCGGCATCTCACTATCGCCATCAAAGGTTTGTAACGCGTCGTTAACTCTAAGCTGGACCATCATATTATTCCTAAGACTATCATTGGACCTATGTCTTGAGCTGGTCCGCAATGGGTAGACTGCGGATCCTTCTCCCGGTCGCAGCAAAAATTGCATTAGCGACCGCAGGCATAAACGGGGGAAGGCTAATCTCGCCCGTACCGGTCGGATGATCGCGACGCGGAACAACATGGACATCAATGTGTTTGGGCGCGCCATCCATGCGCATCATGCGGTATGTGTCATAGTTTCGTTCTACAACTTGGCCGCCTTCAACATGAATGGCCTGTCGCCTCGCGACAGAAAGACCGTCGACAATTCCACCTTCAATCTGGGCTTCGATCCCCAATATGTTGACCGGCTGACCGCAATCTACCGCGCTGACGACCCTATCGACGGAAAAGTCACCATTCGTGACAGTGACGTCCACCGCGTGGGCGCAGTAACCCCCAAACGTAAAAAAGGAGGCAATACCCCGCCCACTTCCCTCAGGAAGCTCTTGCCGTCGGTCCCATTGAGCTTTTTCTGCGGCGAGCTTTAGAACAAACGCGTTGCGTTGCGGGTCATAGGTTTCCGCCCCCCATCCAGGATAAGGCATCTCCGCCGTTTCGCCGAGAAGACGAAGGCGATAGTCAAGCGGATCCTCGCCAAGTTCATGAGCGATTTCGTCTAAAAAGCATTCAATCATGAAGGCTTGAGTGTTGTGCCCAGGGCCTCGCCACGGACCGAACCACATCCCTCGATCAACACGCATAGAACGCACCCGAAAATCTTTGACCAGGCCAGCGGGCGCAACATCGGGATGTGCGCCGTGCCCCGCGATGAGTTGATCCCACGCGACGATGTTACCAGATGTATCAACGCCTGCGCGCATCCTGCTCAATCCAGGCGGATTAAAGGCGTCGTGCTGAATATCGTCTTCGCGCGTCCACATCACCTTGACGGGTCTTTGTAACTGATGGGACAAAAACACCGCTTCGGAAACATAGTCTGGATCGAATTTTCGACCAAAGCCGCCGCCGAGGCGTGCATTCTCAACGCGTACATCCAGAACGTCAAATCCACAGATTTCTGCCGCGACTTTTGCTGGTCTGTCTGGGAATTGATGGGAAGTGCGAATGAGGCGTTCTGAAGGCCGCATGTCCGCAACAGCACTGTGAGGCTCCATACAGACATGAGCTAAAGCCTTAAAGAGATAGCGCCGCTCAAATGTCCTATCGGATCGGGCTAGTGCGCTCTCGACGTCTCCATCGTCCCGAAAGATACGAGCACCTTCTCCATCCGTTGCAAGAATACGGTCGTACTCTTCTTCCATCGCTGACGTGCTTTCGTCAGGATAGGGCCCCTTATCCCATTCGATCTTCAGCAAACGACGCGCCTTTAACGCTGACCAGAGTGTTTCAGCAACGACAGCGACAGCACCGTGAAGATATACCTCGGTTTCAACGTCGCTACTCGGCCATTGCCTTGGGATTTCGATCACGTCCAAAACCCCAGCGACCTGGCGTGACGCAGAGGCGTCTACTGCAATCGGACCCGCTGACTGAAAGTAAGGTGATCTCACCAGCACACCGTGGACCATTCCCGGGATCTCCTTATCGATCCCGAACACAGGCGCCCCCGTAACGAGCTCTGTTGATCCCTTTATGGGGACCCGCGTTCCGATGAGCGTGAATTCTGAAGGGTCTTTTAGCTTCGGATGAGCTGACGGTTCAAGACGGGCGGCCGCTTCGATTAATTCACCGTAGGGCGCGCGCTGTTCCCGTCTTGGACCAATAACAAAGCTGTCTTTGGTCCGCAGCTCTTCGCGCGAAATTCGCCATCGCGCGGCCGCAGCGCGGACCATTCTATCTCGGATTTCGGCACCGGCGTTTCGCAGCAGCCCAAAATTCCTGTTGACGCTCTGGCTGCCACCAGCACCCTGATAAGCGTGAGCAAAGTCGACCCCACCGGTGCCGCCATTCCAATTGGGTTCATCAGGCGCCAACCGCTTTAAAGACAGTGGCATATGCTCAATACTGACACGATCCCAGTCTGCATCCATTTCCTCTGCGAGGATCAAAGGCATCGACGTGAATGTTCCTTGTCCCATCTCCGCAGTGGGCGCACCAATGATGACACTATTATCCGGGGCTATTTTTACAAAAATACCGATTTTTTTGGCATCGGTACTGGCTGCACGGCTTTTGATGATAGGAATAGTCGCAACCATCGCACCGCCAATAAGGCCAACCCGAATAAATCCGCGGCGTGTCGCCAACAAGCTCATAATTTCCTCATTGTCTTTTCTTGATCTTCTGTCGGCGTCCTCAAAGAACGAATGTCCGCCATGCCCGCTATGTCTTACGATGCGTGCGGCCAGAACCCGTTCTTTCACCCGTGCGTATCACCGGAGCTTGCCCCGCATGATAAATCCGAACGAGATTATCGATTTTCGCGCTGGCTCAGTCGGCGGACAAATCAAGAGGCTTGAGCTTTTTTGCGGACACCCTTGCGATAGTGCGATGCTGTACAACCTAGATGGTCTTTGAATGCCTTGTTAAAGGTCACCCGATTTGAAAACCCTGATTCAACGGCAATCCGTTCAATCGGCCAAGTGAGATTGGGGTCATCCAGAAGGCCGCTCGCATGTGAAACGCGATAGCCATTAATCAGGCGGTAGAAATTCGTTTGCATGCGCTGATTAATGACCTGTGATAGTAGATGCGGTTTTGCATCAATGGCCTCGGCAAGCTGCTGCAGGGTCAGCTTTTCATTGAGATAGAGATGCTTCTCACTAAGGGTCTCCTCAATAAGCGCTGCAATTTCATCGGCGGCAGAGTCCGGAAGGGCGGAGTGCAGATACTTAATCGTGTCAGTATCTGTTTTGGATTCGGTCTGAATGGACGCCCTCTTCTGACGCAGGAGGGTATCAAGCGCGCGTTCCTCTGGAGTAATCAAGAAAGAGGACTGCCTCAGGCCGAGATATCCAAACGAGAGGACAATGGCGGCCATAAATAATAGCCACGCCCGGTTCACATGATCGAGCGCACCAATTCCGAAAAATTGCTGCATAGCAAACAGAACCACCCAGACAGCTTCCAAAGCCGCCAGCGATAAAATTAAAACAGAAAGCTGAGCGAGGACTGACTGGCTGTCATCAGCGCGAAGATCCGCGAGACGCAAATGATATCCCTTTAATCGTCGCCACGACAAAACAAGATAAGTCGTCAGATGGGCTTTCACCAATAGAAAGGTTGCAATCGTGGCGAAGGGAAGAGGCGTTAATTGACCCTGACCAGCGACTTCCCAATAAGCAATCTTGTCTGCCGCTGGCTGGAAGACGAACGGCGCATTCGAAATCCAGAATCCAGCAGCGGGCAGCAAGTGAAGAAGCCAGATTATGGCCGACCAGGGCGGCGCCCCCGTGGATCTCTTGACATAACCGTAAGTCAAAGGCCCAATATAAACGGCGATCATGGGAATAAGGGCGAGCGCATGCGGGATCTCGCGGAAGAAGCCCAACAGCAGCGACGACCTGTTAAAAAGGGCATAGCCGAACACGCCGAGGAGCGCGGCCAGAATCGTGCTGGGTGCTCCTATGCTGGTGCGCCGTATGAGAGCGGATGCAATGATCACGGCATGTGTAAAGGCTGCAAAGTAAAGAACGCCAAGGATCATCAATCAAATTCCCGCACAGGGTTTGCAAAAGTCCGTATGCCCTAATCATCCCGGCTAGAGCACGTGATAATCTCAACCGGACTTATCAGATTTTCCGCAGACCCGCACGATAAGCTCAGGCGAGATTTCCAAAATAGCCTCGTAGACTCCGTACAGCGTCATCATGCGCGAAAACGCGCTCGATCTGGAACTGTACGGAAGTCCGTTTATGTACGCAATTCGCCTCTCTCTCTTGGCTCTAATGCTCTTCTTTACCATTGACCCTGCATCGGCCACTGATCGCTATCGCCATATCGTCTTTAGAGAAACGCCGCTTGTCCCATATGCAGGCATACACCAGATCGATGAGGAGACGGCCATGTCCGTCGCTCATTACGCCTTTAGTTATGACGATGAAGGTCGGTTAGTACGCATTGCCCGCCAGATTGGCGATGATGTAATTCGCGACAATGGGAATTGGGACGGGTTCATCTGGTTCGCCCCTCGAGTTGACATCGCTCATGAGCCGGGACGCGAAATACATACGTATTTCAACGAAGCGGGCAACCAGATCGAAGCCCACGGTTGTG
>JBCBGR010000222.1:0-4732 GCA_038526555.1 Pseudomonadota bacterium | reverse complement strand
GGACTTGTTGTTGAGGCTTTGACGGGGCGAGACAAAGGCCCCGCGCGGAACGCCATCAACACGGGATTGTCCGAAGGGCATATTGACGTTGTGGTGGGAACGCATGCCCTATTCCAGGACGGCGTAGAATTTGACCGCTTAGGCTTGGTCATCATTGACGAACAGCACCGTTTTGGGGTCCGGGATCGCTTGCGCCTGACCGAAAAAGGCGACGCACCAGACCTGCTGGTGATGACCGCGACGCCGATCCCGCGCACTCTAGCTCTGACCAGCTATGGCGATCTCGACATTTCTATTCTGGATGAAAAACCAGCAGGACGGCAGCCGATTGATACGGTTGCCATGCCCTTGCAGCGATTGGATGACGTCATCGATGCGGCGGGCCGCGCCATCGACAAAGGTGACCAAGTCTACTGGGTCTGCCCGCTTGTTGAGGACAGCGAAGTGAGTGACCTCTCCTCCGCCGAAGATCGTCATCGACAACTCACCGCCATCTTCGGCGAGCGCGTTGGCCTTTTGCACGGACGTATGTCAGCTTCGGAAAAAGAAACGATCAGTCAGGCGTTTAAAGCGAAGCATTACGACATTCTGGTGGCGACAACTGTGATTGAGGTCGGCGTGGATGCGCCCAACGCGACCGTGATGGTCATCGAACATGCGGAGCGATTTGGTCTCGCGCAGCTCCATCAATTGCGTGGGCGCGTGGGACGCGGCGATAAGAAGTCCAGCTGTATCTTGCTTTACAAGTCACCACTGACTGAAAACGGCAAACAACGGCTCAATATCCTTCGCGAAAGCGAAGATGGCTTCTTGATTGCTGAAAAAGATTGGGAGCTGAGAGGATCGGGTGATCTACTTGGCGCGGCGCAATCTGGCCTCCCCCGCTTTCGGTTGGCAAACCTCGATAAGCATAAGGACCTTTTGGAAACAGCGACGCAGGATGCGCGTCTGCTCGTCCAACGCGACCCGGGCCTAACCAGCGAACGCGGCCAGGCCGCACGTATCCTCCTATACTTGTTTGAACAGGATTACGGGATTGCGCTGATGCAAGCTGGCTAGCCGTCGGCGTCTTTACTCAAAGTTTCCTCGCTCAAGGGCTTCTTTTTCTTCGAAGAACTATATTCTTCAAGCGCTTCGTTTGAAGAGACCATACCGCCAGAAATGATCATCTTCGCGCCTTCTTCCGGAGTCATATCGAGCAGGATGATATCATCGGTTGGGACAAAGAGAAGGAAGCCAGACGTTGGGTTCGGTGTGGTCGGCACAAACACGCAGACAAAGTCTTTATTTTTATCCGCCAGCTTCTCTTCCGGCGCGCCAGACAGATCAGCCGTGACGAACCCAATCGCCCATAGTCCTTTGCGCGGGTATTCGATTAGGCAAACATCACGAAACGCCCGGTCCTTCTGCTGGGCGATGGTATTGAGGATCTGTTTCAGACCGTTATAAATCGGTGAAATGACGGGGACGCGCGCGAGAACGGCCTCACCGGCACCGAGGATGCGCTTACCCAGCTGGTTCGAAACGATAATCCCCAGTGCAGTCAGTCCGACAATGGCGAGAATGACCGAAAACAACCAGAAAAAGGGCAGATCGAACGGCAAATCAAAGTAGTTGGAGGGCGCAAAACGCGCGGGAACAACGCTCCAAACAGCATCATCAATCGCACCGATCAGTTTGCTAATGAGCCAGAAGATTGAAACAATCGGCAGCGCAACGATCACCCCAGCGAAGAAACGGTTGCGCAGCCAGACGAAGAGATTGAACCGCGCTTTTCGGGGCGGGAGGAGAGGTTCGGGAGGGCTATCTGTCATTTTACGAATCGTGCCTGCTTGCTGTCCCCACCTGTGACGCTTATGACCTTAAGGCCTCAAGATTGGAAGCGAGAAGACAGGATCGCCTATGGCAAAACAGCGAAACCATGCGTCACGTTTCGCCCTCTGGCCCATGCTGGCTGGAGCCGTTGCCATGTTCCTCGTTTTCACGGCTTCGCTCGTCTGGATCTATCAGGACGATATTTTCCAGACGATCCAGGATCCGCGTCAGCCTTTCCAGACTTATGATCCGCCGGATGCGCCAGATTATGCACAAGCCGAAAGCTGGTTAAGTCAACCCGACCTCTCGATTGATTCGTTCACTTTAGAAGAACAGGGCGACGTTTTCGTCATTGTTCCCAGCGTCTATCGCGGCGGCGAACATTATGTGCTGCCCAGCGACGATCTGAGGCGAAAATCCAAACTCGAACGCATTGTCCGCCCGAATTACGTCACGCCTTACGGCGATGCCGGACGGCTCTTCGCGCCGTTTTATCGTCAGGCGTCGCTCTATAGCTATATGACAACGCGCGAGGATGCGCGTCTGGCACAGGACTTCGCCTACCAAGACGTCAAACGCGCTTTCGAAGTTTTCTTGACGCAAAGTCCGCCAGAACGTCCGCTCGTTCTGGTCGGTCATAACCAAGGGGCTTCTCACCTCATCCGCCTCTTGCAGGACTTTTTCAATGAAGGTTCAGAGCTCACCCATAGGCTCGCCGTGGCTTATGTGATCGATTATCCAGTTCCTTTGGATCTGTTTGAAGACTCACTGAGTGCGCTCAAGCCGTGTGGTCGGAGTGACGATACAGGCTGTATCGCAGCCTTTGGGACGTTTGTGCCCGGCGAAAATGTGATTGCTGAACGCTTCACGGACAGATTACTCGTCCATGATGGCAGTGCTTACAGAAGCGTCTACGGTCGCCCGCTTCTCTGTATCAACCCGCTCACTTGGTTGCGCAATGAAGATTACGCCCCCGAGCGACTTCATTTAGGCGGCGTCGCAGCCGAAGGGCTAGAACCTGACATTCGCCCTGCTCCTAGTCCCAATGAGGTTGGTGCTCAGTGTGACGGCGGGATATTAAGGGTTGATCGCCCCAAATCCCGTTCTTTGCGCCGTCCGCTCCAAGTCGGAATGAAGTTCCGTACTTTGCCCTCCAACCTATTCTATGAGGATTTAAAGCAAAACGCTGTCGCGCGGGTTGATGCGCTAATCAAAAGCGATGTCTTGCCCAAGCGAGCCCAAAGGCTGGATGGATTTGAGGTTGTGGATGTGGTCGACAGTCCCGTCGTACCAGCCCAAGATCGTCCCCCGACTTCACAATTTCCTGATCCCGATAAACGGTAGTCAAACCCAACTCAGGCTGGCAAAGGCATCGTCATGAAAGCCAATACTGTTATCGATTTGATCGGCAATACACCACTATTGAAGCTCCAGGACGCCTCGAAAATGACGGGGTGTGAGATCTACGGCAAAGCCGAATTTCTCAACCCCGGTCAGTCGGTCAAAGATCGCGCCGCGCTCTGGATTGTTCGCGATGCTGAGAAGCGGGGCATCTTGCGCCCTGGCGGCGTGGTTGTGGAGGGTACAGCCGGGAATACCGGGATCGGTCTTGCCATGGTGTGCTCAGCCCTCGGCTATCGCTGCAAAATCGTTATGCCGCGCACGCAGAGCCAGGAGAAGAAAGATGCTGTGAAGCTGCTTGGCGCGGAACTGATTGAAGTCGATGCGGTCCCTTACGCGAACCCCGGCAATTACGTTCATGTGTCGGAGCGTCTGGCCAATGAACTTAATGAGACTGAGCCGAATGGCGCCGTTTGGGCCAACCAATTCGATAATGTCGCCAACCGTCAGGCCCATATTGACAGCACAGCCGAGGAAATCTGGGCGCAGACGGACGGGAAAGTGAATGGTTTTGTCTGTGCTGTCGGTTCAGGTGGAACACTGGGCGGCATGTCTATTGGGCTAAAAGCCAAGAACCCTGATGTTCAAATTGGTGTTGCTGACCCTTATGGCTCCAAAATGTTTGCCTATTACGACCACGGCGAACTGGAGACCGAGGGCAATTCGATCACCGAAGGCATTGGTCAGGGCCGGATCACTGAGAATCTTAAAGACATCATCGTGGACCGGGCTTACCGGATCAGCGACACAGAAGCGCTACAGATCATCTTCGAACTCAATCAGCTGGAAGGCATCTGCTTGGGCGGCTCCTCCGGGATCAATATTGCAGGCGCCATTCACATGGCGCGTGAGTTGGGGCCGGGACATACGATTGTCACCATCCTCTGTGACTACGGCCAGCGTTATCAGTCCAAGGTCTACAATCCGGAATTCCTGAAAGAGAAGGGTCTTCCCGTCCCTTGCTGGTTATGACTGATTTGAGCCTGACTGCCACAGAGGCGCATTCCAAGGAAGGTGTCGACCTGGTCAATTCGACGTGGGTTCTGCCTGATCCAAACACATCACTGAGTGGTTTTCTGGCTGGAACGGCGCACAGCATTGATACGGATGCCATTAAGGCGGCCCCTATCTCGGATCGCCTCAACGCTGCGGCGACCGCGTTTGGTGTTGCAGGACTGAATGGCAAATCGACCTATGCCGTTTATGACCGGGCGGGTCTGTTTAGCGCGCCTTGGGTTTGGTGGATGTTACGAAGCTTTGGCGTGTCAGCCCAGCTCGTGGAAGGATGGTCAGAGGATTTGGTGGATACTATTCTTCCAGCAAAAGCGACAATCTTTGAAAGTGTTACAGACCCTCGCTCAAGCAACGCAACCAAAGAGGATGTCCTATCCATCTTGGGAACAGACACGCAAATCCTTGATGCCCGCCCGCCGGGTCGGTTTTCCGGGGGGAGCCCTGAACCGCGCCCTGAATGGCGGGCTGGCCATAGTCCCGGACGCCGGAATGTGCCGTTTGG
>JBCBGR010000221.1:0-4742 GCA_038526555.1 Pseudomonadota bacterium | reverse complement strand
ATTGCGGGATACCGCCAAATTTCAGCGTGACTTCAAAATCGTCGGCGTTGGCGGCCAGGTCCCAGAACTGATGCTGCAGTACAATCGGGATGTCTTCGGGGTATTTCTCGGAGAGAGACTCATCGATTTCCACGCCAGGAAAACGAGTCAAGAAGGTGATGTAGAAATGGTGCGCGCCGGGCAGGCCATCTTCGCGGATCACTCGGCGAATAGCGTCACGCACGACGCCACGAAGCGCCAGGCTGCGCATCTGCTCATAGTTCATCAAGTCCTGGCTCATACGTCTTACATTAGAGCGACATGGCTTCGGGTCAACTCCCCATGCCGCGACAAGTCAGATCGACAATCAAAGTCGGTCATTCCATACGTATAAAAACCATGACCGCGTTCTTTCAGCCGCCCCACGCCAAGCCCCTGACGGGGCAAGAAAGCTTCATTGAAGCGACGTGGAAATTCATCCGCAATCCTGTGGAGGGGTTTGGGCCGCTCGCCTATCGCCAACCCATTGTGACGGCCAAGACGATGGGGCAGACGCTTCATGTGATCTCTGATCCTGAGGGCATGAATGATGTGCTCGTCCGCCACGCCGATAAATTTACGAAAACCGCGATTGATGCGCGGATATTAGGGCCTGCGACGAAAGAGGGGTTGCTCTCTGTCCATGGTGAGCAATGGAAGCGTCAGCGCAAGTCTGTCGCGCCGATTTTCCGTAAACGGCATATGGCTGATCTCGCGCCGCTGATCACTGAGGTGATTGAGGAATTTACGAGCCGGCTCGACCGAAAACCAAAGCTGGACCTATCGCCTGCGATGGCTGAGATTACATTTGATGTGCTTGCCAAAGCACTCCTTGGTGACCCGAAAGGCCTTGACCGTGATCGCCTTAAAACGGCGACCCGCGCTGTCGTGACGGGGGCGGGGACACTGCGCCCTGATGATCTCTTGCCATGGCCTAGGTGGGTGCCAAGACCGATGAGTCCGAAAGGGTCTAGTGCGTTGAAGCGTCTAAAAAAGGCTGCTGATGATTTGATTGCTGAAAGAACAGCGCATCCGGCTGATGATTTGGTCGGCTTACTGATCGGAACTGACAATCTAAGTCAGCGAGAGAGACGCGATAATCTGATCGGCTTCTTCATTGCGGGCCATGAGACCACGGCGCTGACGCTGACTTGGGCGCTCTATCTGCTGGGCCGTCACCAACCAACGCAGGAGCGGGTGAGGGAAGAAGTTCTGGCCGTGTGCGGCGATGGGCCGATTACTTATGACGCTTTGGATCAGCTCGCATTTACCCGCGCGGTCATTGACGAAACCATGCGGCTTTATCCGCCCGCGCCACTGCTCAACCGGGAACCGCAAGCTGACGTCGAAGTGCTGGGGCGCACGCTGGTTCCGGGCGATGCGGTTTTGCTGAACAATTACGTCATGCACCGAACCGAGCGTCTGTGGGACGACCCGCTTCTCTTTGACCCTGACCGCTTTCTGCGAAACCCTGACCTCAGAGCCAAAGGCTCACCTTACATGCCATTTGGTGCCGGGCCGCGCATCTGTGTGGGTATGGCTTTTGCCATTATGGAGGCGGTGATGGTGCTAGGCACGCTCGCACGTGACTATGACATTATCATTGGCGACGATGTTTACCCCCGACCGCTCATGACCGTAACGCTTCGACCTGAAGGCGGCGTACCCGCGAAGCTTCGCAAGAGAGCAGCTTGATAGAAGAAAAGTGGAGAGTTTCTGTTGCCAGCTACTCTCCGAAGCCCGCCTAGAGCGCTGATGCCCTAGGAGTTGAAGTGGAAATCATCCGAACTGCTTACGCAGCGAGGGCGAAATCCTCAGCATAATTGTCATTTGCAATTACTATAATTGAGCTTTTAACGGAGCTCATACGAACGAAAGCTAACGTCTTTAGGCGTCTGTCGATGCTGTTTCGGCCCCATCAGAAAAACACCGAATTTTCGATGCCTTTGTGGTGGAGCCGCCGGGTACTGCCCCCGGGTCCAGTCCGCTTATTACACGCGCGTTTATCGTCATAGCTGGCGTACCAGCAGCTTTGATATAGTCAGGCGCGACGCATATTTCTACCCCTATCGGGCGAGAAGGCGTCACAGACAGTTGAAAGCAAGGAACGATGCCGTCATAGCGTTGGCATGTTGCCCGCCCTGCAGAATCTGTTGCAGCTTGTTTCCAGCTATGAAGCTGGAACAAGCCGGTTATCATTTTGAGCACGGTTCGGCAGACAGTTTTATCCTCCTTGTCGGCCGTCGGCGCGACGCAGGAAGCCAGCTTCTATGCGGACCTTTTCGCCAAAGGAGAGCCTGAACGTTTCGCGCTCATTCTGCTGGATCCGCGCGTTCTGAATAATCCGCTATTAGAAGCGTTGACGGCCAACCTTCAAATTCTCTCAAATCTCGACCTCGCGCCTATTCTGTTGATTGGTGCCATTGAAGATAACCGGACGGCGGTAAAGTTTCAGGCGCAGCGTCTTAAGCGCGATCTGGATAGTTCCGGTGTGAAGTCGACCCGGCTGAATACACAGACCTATGGCCTGATTGCTGAGATCCGCCGCCGGACACAAGGGGGCATTATTCCCATCCTAGAGATGACGGAGCGTCGCGGGCAGGGCAGTTTGTCCAAACTGATCAATGATTTGCGACCCAACAAGATTGTTTCCTTGCAGCCCTCAGGGGGGCTTAGCGTGAACGGCGTTCGCCGTCGAAATTTGCGGCTCTCAGAGATTGAAAATTTCATCCATCATCAGGCTTTGACAGAAGGACAAGCGAACTTCCTGCGCATGATCCAGAAAATCGAGCAGGAAGCGAATGAAGGGCGCCGGAGCTATGTTCTGGCGTCGCCGCTCAACCTTTTAACAGAGTTTTTCACGATCAAAGGATCAGGAACGCTCATTCGACGGGGGGCTGAGATCGTCCGTCATGAGAGTTTGAGTGATGTTGATATGATGGCGATGCGTAAAGCCATCGGGCGTGCCTTTGGCAGAACCGTGAAGTCAGGCTCTTTTGGAGATGGGACTGAGTTGGCTTTTTTGGAACCTGATTTTCGCGCAGGCGCGATTTTCACGCGGCTCGCGGATCAGCCCTACCTCTCCAAATTCTGGGTGACGCCCGAAGCGCGCGGCGAGGGGTTGGCGCGCGACGTCTGGGACCGGATTATGGAAGAACTGCCTCAGTTTTTCTGGCGCTCACGCACGGAAAACCCCTTTAATGATTGGTATATGAAATCCTGTGATGGGATGCAGCGCAGCGGGCAGTGGCGGGTTTTCTGGAAAGGCCTAGACGCAGATCATTTGCAAGCGGCGATCCAAGCTGCCATCCAAGCCCCTGATGATTTTGAAACAGGATCCTTATGAGTATCAGAATTAACGCGGCTTTTGATTCCGGAAATATTGACATCCTCGATGCGTCTGATCCGCAAAATATCCGCCTCAGCATCCGTAAGGATAAGGATAGCGACTTTTATCAATGGTTCCATTTTCGGGTCACAGGCGCGAAAGGTGCGCCTTTGCGCCTCGTGATCGAAAACGCGGCCGGCGCGGCCTATCCCGGCGGCTGGGAGAATTACAAAGCCTGCATGAGCGAGGATCGGGATGATTGGATCCGTGTGCAGACGTCTTATGAAGACGGAAAACTCATCATCGAGCACACACCTGCGCTTGATACTGTCTTCTACGCCTATTTCGTTCCGTACTCGCAGGAGCGTCATCTGAACCTGATTGCTGATGCGCTGGCTTATGACGGTGTGTCTCACACGGTTTTGGGGCAGACGGTGGATGGCCGTGACATGGACTGCCTCTCAATCGGTGAAGGCGAGAAAGTCGTGTGGGTGATCGCCCGTCAGCATCCGGGAGAAAGCATGGCGGAATGGTGGATGGAGGGCTTTCTCGCGCGGCTCACCGATCCCGAGGATGAGACAGCCTTAGACATGCGCAAAAAAGCAACCTTCCGGATCGTTCCCAATATGAACCCGGACGGATCTTTCCGCGGGCACCTACGGACAAACGCTGTCGGAACCAATCTGAACCGGGAATGGGACACGCCCAGCCTTGAAAAAAGCCCGGAAGTCTTTTTCGTTCGCAATGCGATGGACGTGGATAAGCCCGTGCTTTGTCTTGATGTGCATGGCGATGAAGCGCTGCCCTACAACTTTATCGCCGGGGCAGAAGGTATTCTGGGATATACGGACAAGCAAGCGGCTGATTTGAAAACGTTTTTAGACGCCTATCTTGACGCCAGTTCTGATTTTCAGACCAAGGTGGGTTATCCACTCACTGCACCCGGCAAGGCCAATATGAGCATTTGTACCAATGCGCTGGCGGCGCGGTATGACTGCCTCGCCATGACCTTGGAAATGCCTTTCAAGGATAACGCCAACGCGCCGGATACGCTGCGTGGGTGGGACGGCAATCGATCCGCACAGCTTGGCAATGATACGCTGGACGCCATGGCCGCAGTGATTGATCAGTTATAGTGCGAATTGTCCCCGGCCTTTATAGCCGGGGCCTCTCGATGGATGGTCCTGCGCCGATAACGGCCCCGGCAGTGAATTCCGGGGACAGTGGCGATTCTACATCCGGACGCGATCCACGATCTTGACCTGATCAATGGCTTTAATGGCATCAGCCGTTTCATCGCTGACATCGCCATCAACACTGATCAGACAGACAGCTTCGCCGCCTTCATCCATACGACCGAGATAGAAGGTGGCGATATTGACCTTCGCGTCACCCA
>JBCBGR010000220.1:0-4750 GCA_038526555.1 Pseudomonadota bacterium | reverse complement strand
GCGCACAACACCCGCCGGGATCAGCGTAGCGACAATACCCGCGAGGATGACCCACAGGCCGGGATTAATTTCCGCAAGGATTGGGAAGGCATCAGTCATGATGCGCCTCCCCCGTTATCATTGGGTCCGTACTCACCTCAGGATCCGGCAGACCGCCCTCCCCATAATAATCTTCTGAACGGCCCAAGAGCTTAAACAGCGGCCGCGCCATAAAGACGATGAAGGAGTAAGCCAGAAATCCAAAGATCGCCCAACTACCCGGGATCATCGTGTCGCCGATCATCTCAAACGGGGCCGGATGTTTCGGCGGATGAAAGATGCCCAAAATGCTGGCGACAATCATACCGCCAAGCGGGAACCAGATGAAGTTCCGCTTCACTTTCAACTCGCCCAAAAACAGAAACGGACGGGCGGCGGGATGGATATCATCCTGATTTTTGTCAGGCGTCGGAGACGTCATAATATCGGCTCCAAAAACTCAATAATCCAAGGCGCAACAAAGAAGAGGACCAATGTACCAAACGCAGTGATGACAGGCGGGATGACCACCCAGCGATGCTGTTTCGCTTCAATAGCAATAGCTGCATCTTTCGCGGCATCCGCAGGCGGTTTCATGAAGCCGCGAATCACAATCGGCATAAGGTACAGAATGTTCAGCAGAGACGAGAGAATTAACGCCGCCATTAACACCGCCTGACCGCTCTCCAGCGCGCCCCACATCAGGTAGAATTTCGGCCAGGAGCCACCAAAGGGCGGCACGCCGATGAGTGATACGGACGCGACCAGAAACGCGCCGAACACCCAAGGCAGTGTCCGACCCAGCCCATCCAGCTGCGAAACACTATCCCGATGCGCAATCGTGTAGATTGCACCCGCGACCATGAAGAGGGTAATCTTGCCCCACGCATGCATTACGATCTGCAGACCACCGCCGAGCACACCCCAGCTGGTGGCCAGCATCGCCCCTAAGGTAATGTAGGACAGTTGAGACACGGTCGAATAAGCCAGACGCTTTTTCAGATTGTCCTGCCGCAGCGCGATGACTGACGCCATGACAATTGAGATCGCAGCGATCCAGGCGAGCCAGTCTGAAGACGGCGTCAGCAAGGTCAGGTCTGTGCCAAACGTATAGACGACGACCTTCAGCATGGTGAAGACACCTGCCTTCACAACAGCCACGGCATGGAGCAGAGCGGAGACCGGCGTCGGCGCAACCATCGCATTGGGCAACCACGGATGAACTGGCATCAAGGCCGCTTTCGCGATCCCGAACGCGAAGAGGACCAGCAATGTTGAGGTCGCAAGCATGGACACGTCCGAGCCAAACACACCGCCCAGAACAAAGTCCGTTGAGCCCGCAATGACCTGCGTCCCAATAATGGCGGGGAGCAAGAGACCCAGCGATGTGCCCATCAAAATCAGCGTATAGACTGTCAGGCCTTTGCGCGCCTTGGCATCACCCTTGTGACTGACGAGTGGAAATGTGCTGATGGTGAGCGCTTCGTAGAAAATAAATAGAGTGATCAAGTTCGCGCTCATCGCAATGCCCATGGCAGAGGCAATGGCGATCGCGACGAAGGTGAAGAAACGCGTCTGATTCTTCTCATTATTGCCGCGCATATAGCCCAACGTGAACATGGAGTTCACAATCCAGAGCGAGCTGGCAATCGCGGCAAAAGTGGCGCCGAGTGGTTCCAGCCTGAAGCGAATTTCGAAGATTCCCGCAAATTGTCCGATAAACAACTCAGGCCGCTCACCCGCAGCCACGAGCTGGCAGAGTTGAATGACAACAAACAGCAGCAGCAACCCGGCAGCAAAGGTCACAGCTTCACGCAAATTGCGCGATCGCTCTCCAATCAGCGGGATAATGCCCGCCGCGGCGAGCGGGATTAGCATGGTTAGGGCAAGAAGCATTTCCGGCGACAGCGTCATCACAGCCCTGCCCCCGACATCAGTGTTCTGGCCGCATTCTCAGCGACATCAGTCAGGACAATATTGCCGCGCAGGCCAATGAGGAGTGATAGAAGCGCAAGTCCGACCATGGGTAGCAGCATCAGGATAGGTGCTTCATTGCGAATGAAGGTACCATCATCATTTTGACAGCTTTCCGGCGGCGGACTGAAATAAGCCGCCATCATCATGCGACCCATGTAGAAGAGGGCAATGATCGAGGTCACCATGATGACCATCACGGCCCACCACCAGCCTTTGTCTGCAGCGGCTTCTGCGAGAGCGACTTTGGAGACAAACCCGGCGGTAAACGGCACACCGATCAGGCTGAACGCGAGGACTGTAAACGCCGCGGTCGTGATTGGCATGGTCTTGGAAATGCCCGCCATATCAGAAATGCGAGTAATACCGAACCGATACCACATCGCGCCGAGCGCGAGGAACAGCCCGCCTTTGACCACGGCGTGATTGATCAGATGGAGATAGGAGCCTGCGAGACCAGCGACGCTCACTAAGCCGATGCCGAGCAGCATGTAACCGACCTGCGCCACCGAACTAAACGCCAGCGTTCGCCGCGCATCGGTCTGGAAAAACGCCTGAAGCGAGGCGAAGATCATGCCCGTGGCCGCCAAACCCGTAATCACATAGGTCAGCACCACCATCACGTAATCGAAGCCTGGATCGAAGACAGTGAAGCAGAAACGATAGAGGAGATAGAGCGCCGCTTTTGTCGCCGTCGAAGCCAGGAAAGCGGTGATAACGGTTGGGCTGTAGGCGTACGCCCCCGGCAACCATGTATGGAGCGGGAAGAGCGCCAGCTTCAATCCAAGACCCACCACAATGAACCCGAAAGCAACCTGCGCGACGCGGGACCCGCCATCTAAATTCGCAAGAATGCGGCGAATATCTTCCATGTTGAGCGTTCCGGTCTCCGCATAGAGGAAGCCAACCCCAATCACGAAGAAAGTCGCGCCAATCGAGCCGAGGATGAGGTAGTTAAAGGCCGCTGACAGAGCCCGGCGGTCACGGTTCGCACCGAGCGCCACGAGCGTATAAGTGCTGATCGAGCTAACTTCGAGAAAGACAAAGACGTTAAACGCATCGCCTGTCACCACCATACCCATAAGCCCAGCAATGCAGAGCAGGAACGCCGCATAGAAAGGTGGCCCGCGACGCTCGGATATCTCCGCGCCTGTAGCGGGTTGGGCGTAGACCATGCTCATGACAGCCATCGAGGCAATCAACAGCAAGATTGGCGCATTCACCGCATCGATGCGTAGGGCGATCCCATAAGGCGGCTCCCAGCCTCCCATTTGATAGATAAACTCACCCAGCGATAATTGCGTTTGGAAAACCGTCCAAGCTGAGACGGCGATGACGATTGTAACAGTTAGGGCGACGAGCCAAGGTAGCCACTTCCCTTTGGAGAACACCGCCATGACAGCCGCCATAAGCAGCGGCAAGATGATCGCGAACGCGACGCCATGTGTAGAGAGCCAGCTCACGCCCGGTCACTCCCCGCCGCAGCCTCATCTTCTAAACCTTCGAGATTGTACTGAAGGTCCTGTTCTTCAATCGAATCCATCTCGATCGTGGCATAAACCTCGCGGATACGCACAGTCAGCGCCAGGCCAATCGCAAGTGTCGCGACACCCACAACAATCGCTGTCAGAATGAGAACATGCGGGAGCGGGTTGGAATAAAGAATCTCGCTCCCCTGCCCCGGAAGCGCATACGACTTTCCAGACGCCGCCAGCAAGACGGGCTCAACGAAAGCGGTATGCTCATCATAACCGGACTTGGTCGTCGGATCATATTCAAGGATCGGCGGTTGTCCGGATGCAACTTTACCCAGCGTAATGTAGAGCAGGAAGACAGACGTCTGGAAGGTGGACAAGCCAACCAGCTTCTTGATCAGGTTCCGCGAAGCGAAAACGACATAGAGGCCCGTCATCATCAAAACGATAACGACCACATAATTGAAATGAGAAAACAGGAATTCCACGGGACTTACCAATCCGTGTCTTTGATTTGCGGCTGGCGAGAGCCGAAACCGTAAAAGATGGCCAACATAACTGATGTCACGGTCGCGAATACGCCCAGCTCAACGGCGATAATGCCCCAATGCTGGCCATCAATCGGATCTTGGGCGAGCACATTATAGTTCAGGAATTCACCGCCCAACATCCAGGTGACCACACCCGTTCCGCCGTAAAGCAGCACGCCCAGGCTCATCCCGATACGGATCAGCGCAGGTGGAAAGGCTTTCTTGGCCGCATCCAGCCCGAAGATCAGCGAATAAAGCACGACAGAAGCAGACAGGATCACCCCCGCTTGGAAACCACCACCCGGTCCATACTCACCATGAAACTGCACATAAAAAGCAAACAGCACGATGAGCGGAATAAGGAGCTTCGCGATGACGCGTAAGAGGACATGCGGATCAGACTTCATGAAGCACCTCCCTGATCATCTTCATAAGGGACGTACTGTGTCACCGTGGGTCGAAGACGCTTTCGCGGTTTCGTTGCATCCTCTTTCGCCTCAACCCCCTCACCTTTACGCACACCCGTCGGCGCAGACGGACCAGAAAGGCGCTGGCCACTCACTTGTGCGCGGAACCGTCCTGATGTTCCGTCCAGTCCGAGCAGCAGCAAAACCCCAAGCCCGGCCGCGAAGATCACGACAACTTCCCCAAACGTGTCATACCCCCGGTAAGAGGCGAGCACGGCGGTCACGACGTTGGGAATATCGACTTCAGTGGCTGTCCGCGCGAGATAGTCATTACCAACATAGGAGT
>JBCBGR010000219.1:0-4759 GCA_038526555.1 Pseudomonadota bacterium | reverse complement strand
GGCGATAGGGCTGTCGTGTCCCTCTCCCCGTGACATTTCATTTAATGGACCAGCTTGTGTTCGCATCGATTAAGCCTGCCCCAATTCTGGGTGTGCGGTAAATTGCGTATAGGCTTCACGGCACGTTTCGAATTCGCTGCGACCAATACTCTTGGCGCCAAAATAGGATGTCTCAACGACCAGACTAATGATCTTGAAGGCCTGCTGAGTTGCGGGGCTCAGGATTTTCAACGACGCGATTTCACGGGCCGTGAATGACTTTTGGATCACATTGGGTCGATCACCATCAATGTCCTGAATGGACCGATATAAGAGCTGATGCACAGCCTCATCGAAGCGACCCGCAGCCGCCAGCGCGTCAACTTCATCCAATAAAATTTGGGCGCGTTCTCTGTCAGGCGCGTAGAGAGGCTCTGGCATATCCTCATGGGCCGGGACCGACTTTGATGGCCACCGGGTCTCATAAATCGCCTTGCCAATGGCATAGAGAATAAAGGCGATCACACACGCCAAGCCGATATAGAAAAGCACCTGCAATAAGGGCGTGATCGAAACAATGAACTTTGCAATTGCTGCGAAGAAATCCTCAAGCCAACCCAGGCGCGGCGGCACTGACGCGCTCTCAAGTTCAAACTGAAAGGTTTCATCCGCTTTCATTGTTTCAAACGCCTCGTCAAAAGAGGTGTTTGCTTGCGCTTTTGCCGTTTCAACGATCAGAAAGGGGTGAAACACAAGGGTAAGCATGGTCACAGAATTGTAATTTAGCTTATTACCCTTCACATAGACCGTATATGTGCTGAAACCTCACATGCAAGTAGGTAAGTTGACAGACTTTGGTCGGTAACTTTCTTCAGATTATCTAAGACAATAAAAATAGTCTTGAGCGTGGACTATGACCGCAAAACTAATTCAGTTCTTTTTGCGCAAAGTTCCCACATTTTTGGGCGATATTCCTCAGGCAAAGCTCAAGCAAGCTGAGCTGCCCTAACTTAGCGGACGTCTCGCCACGCCAGATCAAATCTTGCCAGATACTTCTTGATCCTGTCCGCATCATTTTGCGTTTTCCGTTTTTCGCGCGAGACAGAGAATAGTCTACGTCCGGCCTCGCTCATATTGTTTGATGCTCGGCACACTGAAATGACGTTTGCAAGTGTGGGGCGGTCAAAAGGATCGATCCGACTAATATCAGTCTGGGATATCACAGAGAGCAATACATCCTCGGTTGCGTTATCTGCTTTGAGCCGCCACCCTTTTCGCAGGCGAACGATCTCGCGCTCCACCGTGTCCAATTGAATGCGCGATCCCGAAGAAAAGGTACAGAGACGCGTCACTGAAGCTGCGAGGTCCCGGAAATTTGCAGACCATTTGGCCTGTGACGAACGCGCATATTTCAAATAGGCTTGGCGCGCCTCCTTGTTCATCGTCATCTTACGGTTATTCAACGAGCTGAATTTTGACAGCTCATAATCGAGGTTAGGTTCAATATCCTCGCGGCGCTCTGATAAGCCCGGAAGCCGGTAATTCCACATGTCGATGCGGGCGAGCAGGTCTTCACGGAACCGACCTTTGGCAACGAGCTCGGTGAGGTCAGCTGTGGTACCCGCAATCAGCTGGAAATCACTTTTGACCTCTTGGTCCCCGCCGACGGGATAGAATTTCTGCTCTTCCAGCGCGCTCAGGATCATTGCCTGCTCGTCGAGGCCAAGGGCTTCAATCTCATCCAGAAAGATCAGGCCTTTATGCGCTGTGCGCAGCAATCCCGCCCTGTCCTTAATCGCCCCTGCAAATGCACCGCGTTTATGCCCAAACAGAGACGACATGGTGGCATCGCCTCGCAAGGTCGCACAGTTCACACTGACAAAATCCCCTGCAATTTGGTGACGGCGTTTTTTGAGCTCAAAGATCCGCCGCGCGAGCAATGATTTGCCCGCACCCGTTGGCCCTGAAATCAGAACGGGATTGGTCGTTCGGATCGCGACTTGCTCAATTTCGTCGATCATGGCGTTAAAGGCCGCATTTCGGGTTGGAATGCCCGATTTCAGGAATGAGGTATCGTTCTCGCGTTCAATCTCGAAACGTTCAGAGAGACGATCATACTTCGATAGATCAAGGTCGATGATGGAGACTTTACCCGGTCCGCCTTTATCGCGTTTCCGTGGAGGAGAGAGCTGTAGGATTTTTCCTGGCAGATAGTGCGCTTCATTGAGGAGGAAGAGACAGATTTGCGCCACATGGGTCCCTGTCGTGATGTGAAGAAGATAGTCTTCATTCTCCGTGTCAAATCTATAGAGCGATACAAAGTCAAAAAGGGCCTCGTAAACTTCCTCCAAATCCCAAGGGTCATCCAACGCTATCTCATTGATGACAACATTTGTGTCTGGGGACACAAGCGCGATGTCAGATCGGACCTGCTCTGCGATCGCCCTATATTTCGGGTCGACCAGCAGCTCGAAACGATCAACCAGCATATCGCTCTGTCGACATATATCGACACTTGGGCGCCAGCGCTCCCATCGCGCACTGCCTTTCCCATTATCGAGGTTTACACCCAGAAAACCGATAACGACGCTCTTACCCATACTATCGATTAGTATAGATTGTTATATAGAATGATAGATTTTACTTCTAAAGAACTGCATCTCTTCTCGTTTTCCGCACTCAACTCAGAAAAAATTGTTTTTTTACAACCAGATAGAAGATTTCTTCCGAAAATGAGTTTTCACGAACCCGCGCTCCACGCACTTTTCTCATCGTTGAATGACAGAACTTATTAGCAAGCTAATCCGGGCTTGCGTTCAACAGCATAACAATCGGTGGCTCCGTCAATAGGGGCGGAGCCACCGGGATGAAGAATGGAGGTCATCATGGCGAACAAATCAATGTTTGCATCAGTACGAGGTAAGCTCTTGCCAGCAGCGGCAGCTGTAAATGCTGCGGGCGGGAAAGCCTTTGAAATGAGCCCGTGCCAGAAATTGGCGCAGCTTGCGCTCACAGGATGCTTGAATGGGACTTTTTACGCCTCCGCTGAAGATCAGTTAGCAGACGTTTTAGACCTCGCGAAATCTCTTGATCCGGCCTTCATCGCGAAAACAGCGATCCATGCCCGTCAAAGTGGCTTTATGAAAGATATGCCAGCTTTGCTGCTCGCATGCCTGACAGTCCCTAACAGTCAGGGAGAAATGCGGTCCGATCTCGTTGCGCCTGTTTTCAATCAGGTCATTGATAATGGCAAAATGCTTCGGAATTTCGTTCAGATCATGCGTTCAGGCGTCGTGGGACGAAAGTCGCTCGGCACTGGACCAAAGCGTCTGGTTCAAAATTGGCTTTTGAAGGCCAGTGATCGTGATTTGATTGCGGCTTGTGTTGGCAATGATCCTCCATTGGCAGACGTCATCAAAATGGTTCACCCAAAGCCTTTGACGGTGCAGCGTGAAGCCTTGTTCGCATACCTTATTGGGCGTGAGCATGATTTCTCAAGGCTCCCTCAGCCTATCAAGGATTTTGAAGTGTTCAAGGAACGCGGTGGAAAGATTGTTCCGGATGTGCCGTTTCAAATGCTGACGTCACTGAATTTGACGTCTGATCATTGGACGCAGATCGCGGCGCGCGGCGGTTGGCATATGGTGCGTATGAACCTGAACACATTTGCTCGTCACGGTGTTTTCAAACGCCGCAGCGCGGTGAAGGCCATTGCGAAGCGTCTGACTGATGTCGAAGCTATCCGCAGTGCGAAGGTTTTCCCTTATCAGATTATGGCTGCCTATATGGCGAGCCAGAAATCTGATCTGCCAAAGGAGATCAAAGATGCTTTGAAAGAAGCGTTGGAGATTTCACTGGAAAACGTTCCAAGCTTTGGCGGCAATGTCGTCGTGTGCCCGGATGTGTCTGGGTCTATGAGCTGGTCTGTCTCTGGCTATCGCCGCGGAGCAACCTCAGCTGTTCGCTGCATTGATGTGGCAGGCTTGATGGCATCTGTTGTCTTGCGCAACAGTGAAAAGGCCACTGTTCTCCCATTTGAAGTTTGCGTCTCTGACGCAAAACTCGATGGTCGGGCAGATGTGTTGGAAAATGCTGAAAAGCTGGCCTCTATCGGCGGCGGCGGAACGAATTGTAGCGCGCCATTGGTGCACCTCAATCGTCGCAAAGCTAAAGTCGATTTGCTCATCATTGTCTCTGACAATGAAAGCTGGGCCGACGTTCAGGCGGGTCGATCAACGGCTCTGATGCGCGAATGGGAACGGCTTAAAGCCCGTAACCCTAAGGCGCGGATGGTTTGCATTGATATCACGCCAAACACGACCACACAGGCGGCGAGTCGCGATGACATTTTGAATATTGGTGGATTTTCTGATCGTGTTTTTGATGTGATCGGCAAGTTCTCAAACGGAAATCTTGGTCCGGACCATTGGGTGTCTGAGATCGAGGTAACTGAAATAAGGAGTATAAATTAAGGCTCAGGTTTTGAAGCAAGACTGTGGCCGCGAATGCCGAGTGCTATAAGGACTACATTTTTGGTATGTTGCGTCCCTCTCGATTTCTTGTCGCGTCTACCTATGTAGTCTCTCAGGCATTCGTCAAAATCTGTATCCAAGCCATGGCAACAAGTTTTGTGAAGAGCCGCAGGAATTGAACCTGCATTAACGAGAAGCCTAAGCTCCCCGCATTCAACCGATGTAATCTTCACGGCATTTGCCATGTGAATGAAGCAAGACTGTGGCCGCGAATGCCGAGTGCTATAAGGACTACATTTTTGGTATGT
>JBCBGR010000218.1:0-4764 GCA_038526555.1 Pseudomonadota bacterium | reverse complement strand
CGACAGCTCCGCAATCCGACTCTGCGCTTCTGCGACTTCCTTTTTAGACTGTTCAATTTGCTGATCTAACGTGGCCATACGGGCGCCTCCCATCTCTATTTCATACGTCCTTACAGACAAAAGATAGGTCTGGGCATATCGAATTTCAATAAATTCTATAAAGGTTTTTAAACGTAAGCGTATTTTGCCAAGCAAATCGCGATGTCTTGCGAGTTCCAAAACGAACGAGACCATGTGCGACACTTTAACCGGTCGGTAAGTATAAGTTCGTTATGTCTAATCCGATTGTAAGTACAACTTTCGGACTCCGTGATGAAACTGCGATTTCGCCTTCTTCTGATTGCCCTGGCGCCGCTCATTCTTCTCATTGGATTTGTCGGGTGGAGCACTGTCAAAAATAACGCTGATCGGGTGAGATCTGAAAATGCCGTTCAAGTGGTCAAAGATAGTGCCGTTCTGAACACATTGGTTCATGAGCTCCAAAAAGAGCGCGGCCTCTCAGCAGGTCATGTGGCGTCAAACGGTCGGAATTTTAGAGCAGAACTGGCCGAACAGCGTCAATCTGTCGACCGCGTTTGGCAGGATTATCAGACCGTGGCGTCCGCCTTTCAATCGGTCAGTCCTGAGCTCTCGTCCCAAGTATCGAAAGCCCATGGGGCGCTCGCTAAGAAGCGTCAGACGATCAGTAATCTGAACACGACTGTTCCTGAATTGGCGGGTTTCTACACGGGTAAGATCAACGCGCTGATCGGTCTGACAACGCAAGGTCTCCACAATATTAATGATGTTCAGGTTGCTGAACATGCGCAAGCCTATATGAATGTGGTGCTGGCCAAAGAAAGTGCTGGGTTGGAACGCGCCATGGGGGCTACGGGCTTTGGGCAGGGCCAATTTGCCCCCACCATTTATCGGCGTTTCAGCCACCTTGGCAGTCGTCAGGATACGCTTTTGACCGTGGCGGCGGGACAAGCGTCTCTCGCGGATCGAGATAGCTTGTTGCGACTGAAAGATACGGCGCAGGCCAAATCGCTGCAAAGATTGCGTGAACATGCCCATGACAGTGTTCGCAATGGGGAGCGTCCACCCGTGACGGCCCCGGAATGGTGGGTCGCCTCAACCGCTTGGATCGATCTCTTGCGCGAAAGAGAACAGGGCCTTTCGATTAGTCTGATCGAAGAAGCACAAGCTGCGCAGTCTCAACGTGTCAATTACATGATGATCGTGCTAGGACTGGGTGTGTTAGCGCTGTTAGCGGGCTTGGCTGGGACGCGACAAGTGTCCAACAGTTTGACGCGCGAAATCGACTCACTGCTCGCTGTGATGCACCGCGTGGCGGACAATGCGACAGACGTGAAAATTCCTTTCATGACCCGCAAAGACGAGATCTCAGACATTGCGCGCATGACCGATGTCTTCCGCCAGAACAATATTAAGCGCGAAGAAATGGAAGCGCAGGCGGTGCGGGAAGCCGAAGAACGGGAAGCCTTAAAGTTAAAGCAAGCGGAAGCCGAAAAAGCCGTTCAGGAAAAAGAACAGGCCATGATTCGCGCCCGCCAGGAAGAAGAAGAGCTGGAGCGCCAAAGCCAAGAAGAGCGGCAGCGTGAACGCGCTGAAGAGCAGGCGCGGTTCCTCGACAAGCAGACCCGCGTCGTTGATGCGTTGGCCAGTGGTTTGCGTCACTTGGCGGATGGTGATGTGTCCCACCGCATTCACCTGCAGTTTGACGGCAAGTATGAAGAGCTCCGCCAGAACTTTAACCGCACGGCGGAAACGCTCCATGACACACTGCATGATATTATGATCACGGCGGATGCTGTCACGGCGCAGGTTCATGAGATTGACGGGGCCATGCAGCAACTCTCACGCCGTACGGAACAACAATCAGAGACGCTGAATGAAGCCTCGACAACATTGAAGAGTGTTGATGTGACGATCCATAATATCGTCGGCAACACGAAAGAAGCCACAGGCATTGTCATAGGCGCGAACGGCCTCATGGACGAGAATATGCGCACGATGGAGGAAGTGGTCGAGGCCATGTCCTCGATTGAGGGCTCGTCCAGCCAGATTTCCCAGATTGTCGGCATGATTGAAGAAATTGCGTTCCAGACAAACCTTCTGGCGCTGAACGCTGGGGTTGAAGCGGCGCGTGCCGGTGAGGCGGGGAAAGGCTTTGCGGTTGTCGCCTCTGAAGTTCGTGCGTTGGCACAGCGTTCCTCTGCTGCGGCACAGGATATTTCGAAGCTGATCCACCAAGGGTCCCGCCATGTTAGTCACGGAGCAGGCCTCGTCCAAGGGGCGGGTGAATCGTTGGAAACATTGGCCGCACGTATTGAAGGTGTGAAAGCGCTGTTTGATACAATGAGCGGGGACATGACTGCTCAGTCGGATAGTGTCGGTGACGTTAATCAGTCGGTGAACGAGCTGAACGGATTTACCCGTCGCAATGCCGACATGACGGACGAGGCAATGCGGGCGACTCAGTCTTTACGTGAACAGATTGATGCACTCCGCCTGTCGATTGGGAAGTTTAACTTGAGAAATCCGTCTGCAGGACGTCCGGAGCAAGCTGTGTTTCTGAAAGCTAGCTAATCCTCTTCTTCGATTGCAAGGCATTCCGGTCGTTACTATCTGGCATGCATGCCCATCCAGCAACGCAATCGTACGATTATCCGGCTCTCTGGAGAGGGCTTCAAGGATTGGTTTGAAGGCTTGATTACCAATTCTCTATCAGCTCCTGTGACCTTTGGTGCGTTACTCACGCCCCAAGGCAAGATCATTGCAGACCTCTTTGTCACAGATCGCGAAGATCATCTGTTTGTTGATACAACGCCCGACATGGGTCCGCCGCTGCTTAAGCGCCTTATGATGTATCGCCTCCGCTCGCCCATCGATATCCAAGACGTCTCAGAAGAACTGAACGTCTATTGTCTCTGGGGCGACGAGGAGGAAGATCGCGGTGATGCGGACCCGCGCTTGCCCGCCTTGGGAAGACGGCTGATCACGTCTGAAACCCTCACAGATACAGGCGATTGGGACACGCATCGCTTAAGCTTCGGTGTGCCCGATAGCGAATGGGACTTCGGTGTTCAGACCACATTCCCAGCCGATGCCTGCATGGATCAGTTGAACGGTGTTGACTACCATGGTGGGTGCTTTGTCGGCCAAGAAGTTGTTTCTCGTATGAAGCGCATGACGACGGTTCGCAAACGGATGCGCGGGCTCATTCTGAGCGGTCCCGCAAAGGTAGGCGACAAGATCCTCGCAGGTAATCGCAATGTCGGTCAGGTCCTGCATGTGAATGGATCAATGGCCATGGCGCTTGTGCGTTTGGACCGACTAAGGGAAGCGGACGCAAGCCCCACGGTGCGCAGCGAAGCCGTTCAGGTCATGGATAGTGTTTTGGGGACAGACGATTAAGTCTTATCTGTCGGCTGCGTGGCCAAGTTAAGAGTTTGTGTTTGAAACATGATCTCTAAGGCCGCATCTTCAGCCCATGACATTCCTGTTTCGGCAAAAGCCGTGAGCTTCGGTTCTGTCTCAATCGCAATTTTAGGCATAGGCTGCAGATCACATGCACCGTTCTCAATACGACAGGCGCTCGCTTCAATGTGAAGCAGTGGCCCGCTTTCGTCAGGGCTCGTATCGATTTTTACCCGAAACGTGTTTTCGTTGCCGACTTGGAAGTCCAAAAGCTGCGTATCCGCTTGCCCCAGTATCATTTGAAGCCGCGCCTCTTTGCGTTCAAAAGTCCCGTCTGACATCGACCCTGCTCTGAGTTGAACACTCACATTGACGGTCTCGGGGTAGATGAGCTCATCCGCTGGGTTATCGGCGACATTTTGATTGAAAGCGGTCGCTAAAAGGAGCGCAGCTAAACCCACAAGAAATGCGACAATGGCTAGAATCCCCGGCCATTTCGGATAGGTAGGCTGGGCGACGCCGAGTTCACTGGACAGGGCTTCGCGCACGACATCACTCACCGTCAGGCCGCGCCGCTCTGCAATGGCACTCAATCGATCCTTTTCTGTATGATCGACGCGGAGTTCGATTTTTTCGGTCTTCTTCATGGCTACCGTCCTACAATATGCCGTGTCCGACATTTTGTATGACAGGCGATTGCCTCAGGACCAGCCTATTTACGTCCGACGCTCTGTCATTCGCGTCATGACAATTGATTTCGTGCTCAAGCTCGGCCAACAGGCCTTATGTCTTCAGAACTTATCATTCAGCGAAACAATCTCGACGCACTGCCCCGGTTTGCGGCTCTCAATGCGCAGTGGATTGAGGAGCTGCATTATCTGGAAGAGTCGGACAAGGCGATGGTCGCGAATCCCGAAATCTACCTCGAGAATGGGGGGCAGGTCTTTTCGGCGCATTTGGATGATGTCGTCGTTGGCGCGTGTGCGTTGAAGCCACATCCGGACGGGCAGTGGGAATTGACGAAAATGGCCGTCGACACGGATTATCGCGGTCATGGTATCGGGCAAAAACTGATGGATGCTGTTCAAGATTATGCGCGCGATGAGCTCAAGCTCGAGCGGATTTTCCTGCTGTCCAATACGAAGAACGCCGCTGCGCTTCGGCTTTATGAACGGAATGGCTGGACCGTGAACCATGAAGGAACGCACCCGATTTACGACCGCTGCAATATCGGCATGGAAAAAATGCTGTGAGCCTCAATCTCGATGGCCGACATTTTCGCCCTGTTGCGAATAGTGAGGGCGGACGCGTTCAAAGCGACGCTGTTTTTACCTTCTCTCA
>JBCBGR010000217.1:0-4727 GCA_038526555.1 Pseudomonadota bacterium | reverse complement strand
CTTAAAATCATCCCTGTGACGCCGTTTCAGCAGAATTGCTCCCTACTTTATGACTCTGAGACAAAAGAGGGCATTCTGGTCGATCCGGGCGGCGAGGTGGAGAAACTTCGTGCCAAACTGGATGAGTTTGGGGTTACCCTCAAGGAAATCTGGCTCACCCATGGTCATCTTGATCATGCGGGTGGGGCGGATCAGCTGCGCGAAGAGTTGGGCGTTCCTGTGATCGGGCCGCATAAGGATGACCAGTTCTGGATGGACGAAATCGCCGATCACTGGGCGCGTTATGGTCATCCGGGCATGGGCCGCGCCGTCGTGCCGGATCGTTATTTGGAAGATGGCGATACGCTGGAAATCGGGGGTATCACCTTTGATGTCGCGCACACGCCGGGCCATACGCCCGGTCACGTCGTGATCCACAATCAGGACATGAAAATCGCCTTTGTGGGCGATGTGCTTTTCCAGGGCTCAATCGGGCGGACAGACTTTCCTAAAGGCAATCACGCGCAGCTGATCGAAAGTATAAAGACCAAGCTCTTGCCCCTCGGCGATGAGATGCGGTTTGTCCCTGGGCATGGTGGGATGAGCACGTTTGGTCAGGAACGGCGTTTCAATCCCTTTGTGGGCGAAGGCGCGACCATGGGACCGAACACCACGGGTCCGGGCTAATTAGTTCCCGTCTCCGCTAATGACTGAGAGTGCGCGCTGTTGCAGTGCATTCGGATTAAAGCTGCGGGCGATGTTGAAGAGCTCACCTTCGACGGACACATCATACTGAAACGCTGTACCGTAAAGCACATCCGGGTTCGATCCCGTAAATGCCACACCCAGTGTCACTTCTCCGTCCAGCGGTCCATCAAGGTCGAGGAACAACGAATCGTACTGGAAGTTCTTCAGGCTTTCGATGGCTTGCCTTGAGTATTCATCTGGCATGGCGGCAGCCATGTCATCGCCTTGATACCGAATGACTCCGCCGTCTCTGACTTCTAATCGTCCTTGCTCGACTAGAACATCAATGCCTCTGACGACCACGGGAATCGTGCCTTCGAGTAGCCCTGATATCTTCAACTGTCCGTCCGCCGTGTCCTCGAGGAACTCACCGACTTCAACGCCGCTGATGCGCAAAATCACGCGGTTTTCAGGCGCGCCATAGGTCCATAGGAATGGATCGAAAGAGACAGAGCCTTCACCCAGGGGGAAGATTGCTTCAACGATCGATACGCCTTCCGGAACAAGGGCGTAAATCACTGTGCCGTCTTCGAGCGGAAAGCCGGGATTAAACTCGCGCACCGTGAGCCGTTGATCCGGTGCGGTCACAACCGGGAAAAGGGAGGTGAGTTCGACAGTTCCGGACAGACCTGAGACAGGACCCGGCGCCGTACCGAGCGATAAATCATTCAAACTCACTGTGCCTTGTCCGGAGAGCGGTTCGTCTCCTCCAAAGCTGAGACCCAGCCGGACATCAATCGGTCCTCTGACCTGGGCAATCTTACCGCGAAGCGTCGGCGCGAGGTCTTGTGGCTGCAAACCCCGCGGTTGGAACATCAGGCGATCAATCACGACGTCCGCTGTGCCGCGCCCCTCTGCGTAACGATAGGCGATATTGATCAGCGTGGTGGGGGCTTGCGAAAAGTAGGTTGTCGCTGTTCCGGTGAAGCTCTCATCGACGAACCGTAGCGACCCGCTGAGTGGGAAGTCGGGCAGGGACAGTGACCCTTCCGTCTCAGCAATCCAGCGCACACGTCCGTCTTGGTAGTCGAGCCCAAAATCCTCAGACGTCCCTTCCGCAGTCAGAGCCATATCGCGCACCACATAGTCTGGCGTCCTGAGTAAAGAATTGGGTGCCGAGAACTGAAACGCTGTGCGGTCATCTGCCGAGAGGATGACGTCCATTGCTCCATTCGGGAGCGTCAAATCCATTTGCGGGACTGGGAACGTCTCAGACTTTGAAGACAGGGCGTCAAAGTCAATCGACCAGTTTTGAGCGTCAGGGCTCAAACGTGCCGAAGCCTGCATTGTGTCTACGGACAGGTCGACGCTTGCGGCCTCGTCTTCGACTGTCTCCGGGCGTAACGCTGTCATCGTTACACCTGAAAGGGAGGCCGCTATTTGCGGATCGCCTTGAGCCCGGCGACTATAAAGCCGCGATGTCCGTGCGAGGCGTCCTTCGAAATTCTCCACGACCCAATCGGATGGTGTCTCAAGGCTATCAATAATCAGCCGCCTATCTGGAACAAAGGCGACTTGTGTGACGTCGGAGGTCAGTTTTGTGCTCAGCACACCCCCCGCTTTCATCCCCGTGACATAGCCGCCGGGTACATCCCCATCATAATCCGCCTGCCCAGTCATGATGATCTGGCGTTCGTCCGCTGACGGGGTCTGATAATCAAATGCGATAGACAAGGGTGAGAGCCTAGCAGAGCGATTTTCTTGGGTTTTGGTCCGCCAGTTTCGCTGCGTTTTGAGCGTGCCAGAAGCCGCCGCAATTCCGCCCACTGAGAGGCCATTCTCAGAATTAATTCTCACCTGTAGCGGGTCGAATTGCAGGGGCACCGGCTGGGTCAGCGCCAGTTTGGTGGCAATATCATAGTATCCATCCGCCGGGTCATAGACATAAAGCGGTTGGCCCTCGACCGGGGTAAAGGTGGCTTGGTTTTGAGGGCTTTGCACCTGCATCGGAGCGGTCAAGATGAGCTCTCTTCGGCCATTATCCACGCTGACGACTAGCTCTGCATCAATATCAGAACCAGCGAGCAGGCCTTCGATGGGCGCCACCAGAGTTGGTGCAAAATTCTGTGCGATGGGGATGTTGGCGAGGGTTGGAGAAAGGCTGAGCGTTTGTGCAATGTCGCGGCGACGCTCAGGATCATCCAACGAGACTGCGTTCAGGCTAAGGGCCATGTCCCCACGAAAATCGTCGGGCGTAAACGCGCCTTGAAGTGTGACTCGCTGAATATCGCCGATTAGATTGATATCGCTGTCAAAGGCGCCACCGTTTAGGGTCGCCTCTCCGGACGCAGTCCGAGTGACTGCATCAAATTGCGCGGAGAGGTCAAGTGTGGTTCCACGCAGGGCGATTGACGGATGATCGACATCTACGTTCAAACCGTCTGTCGCGATAGAATAAGGTCCATTCTCTCGACTGAGGGTAAAGGGGCCGATAGCCTCAAGGGTGATTCCATTATGCTGCAGGTTGGATCGCTCAATCGCCCCCGCGAATGACAAGCGATCGGGCGCGTTAATGTCTCCAGACCCTGTGAGCGTGGCTTTTCCAAAGGGGCTGACGATTCTCACTTCTGCATCCGTTACGCCAATACCTCGAACTGGAAAGGCTGACGCGCCTTCGCCCGTGGAAGGCGGCTGCCACCCATCAATGATCTGCCCCGTCTCGTCGAGTGTGACGGATGCAACTAATCCGGCGAAGTCCAAGCGTTCCACATCCCCATTCAGTAAGTCACGCCATTGGTATGCCGCTTGCAATCTTTCAATTTGAAGAAACGGTTCGCCGTCATAGGACAGGCGAATGCCGCGGATATCGGCGTCAGTGCCCGTGGCGGAACGGATGTCGAGATCGGCCTCAATACCGAGGGAGTTGAGATACGTAATGGCTTGCCGTTCGATCAGACTTAATCGGTTGGCCCAGATCCAAACGGTTGTGGCCAGTATGAGCGACAGTAGAATAGCTATCGCGATCAGCACAAATCTGAGGCGTTTGCCGCGCCGTCTTCGCGGGCTGTGCTCAGTCATTGCATTGGCAGAAGCCGACATGACACAGGACTTACGCTGGCTTGTCGGTTCCGACTATAAAAAACATGTAAGGTGACGGGATTGTTCGGGACGGTTAACAATTTACCAAGACGCGACGGGCACACTGGAGGGGCAAGTCGTGTTCAACAGACATTCACTGCTTCATCGTGCCCGAGGACATCAGATTTCATGACAGACAGGTCGAACCCGCGTGATCATATTCGTCCGGCTGGCGGCGCAGTGACACGTGTCAGCCCGCTTAAGATTGGCGTGGCTGGGGCCGTTATTGCGTTGATTGCGGTTTTGGCTTGGCCGAAGGGGCCGCAGGCGGTTGACGCCGCTGAAACGCTCGCACTGGCCCCTCAAACCCCAGCGATCGATCTGAGCCGTTTTGATGTGGCGTTTGCGGAAGAGTTTCAGGGGCCGAAACATGAGGTCCGGGCTGTCACGCTCAAGCCCGGGGATAATCTGGGCCCCATGTTGCAGCAAGAGGGGATGTCCGGTCAGGACGCCTATCGCTTTGTCCAAGCGTTTTCCGAAGAATTTTCACCGCGCCGTCTCCGGGCGGGTCAGACATTCAATCTTCATCTGGAAGACGGTGTTGTGTCTGACGTGACCTTCCGTCCGTCAACGGAGCGCACTGTTTTCGTCAGCCGGTACGGTGAAAATTGGTCGTCCAAAGGCGTGGATGCGGAATTCCGGTATGAAACGGTCTCCGTCAAAGCCGCGATTGAAAACTCCCTATATCTTGATGCGACACGTCTCGGCGCGCCCGATAAAGTCGTCGCGCAATTTGCGAGCATTTACGAATATTCTGTAGATTTTCAACGCGACATTCATCCTGGTGATGAATTTGAACTCTTCTTCGAGGTGGCCCGTGATCATACAGGCGAAATCGTAAAAGCCGGCGACCTTCTCTACACGTCGTTCACGCCGCGCGACAAAGCCTTGAACTATTGGTTGTTCGAAGACGAAGATCGGAG
>JBCBGR010000216.1:0-4793 GCA_038526555.1 Pseudomonadota bacterium | reverse complement strand
TTGGCCTGCGAGAAACCCTTGTCCGGGAACAGCTCGATCAAGCGTGAAACATTGCTCTGAATAATATGAATGGAGGTCGATTCCAGCGGCTCTAGGAAGCCGGACGCAAGACCTAAGCTCACTACATTCTTGTGCCAGAGTTTATCGCGGCGCCCTGTTTTGAAGCGCAATGTCCGCGGATCAGCCGTGGGCTTGCCGTCCAGATTATTGATGAGGACCTGCGTCGCTTCATCCTCTGAGATGTACTCTGAGACGAAAACGTGGCCATTGCCTGTGCGGTGTTGCAGCGGAATCCGCCACTGCCAGCCGGCGTCATGCGCGATGGCTTTTGTGTAGGGGATGAGGGGGTTGGTGCGTTCGCAAGGCACGGTGACCGCGCGGTCGACGGGGAGCCAGTGGCTCCAATCTTGCCAGTCCACGCCCAGCGCGCCGCTAATGAGAAGCCCTCTGAAGCCCGTACAGTCAATGAAGAGGTCACCTTCAATCACTTCGCCAGATTCGAGGCGGACCGATTGAACATATCCGCTCGTGGCTGCTTGGTTCACCTCAGTCACGCGCCCTTCTGTCCGCACAACGCCGAGCCCTTCCGACAGGTTTCGCAGGAAAAGCGCATAGGTACTCGCGTCAAAATGATAGGCAAAGGCGAGGCCTGTCATGGAGGTTCGACCAACCCGCTGGACGGGGGCGAACTTATGAGAATAGGCGGCGCGGTGATGGAGGGAGTAATCCCAGAGTGAGGCGTCTGGGCCTCCGCCGGAATGTTTGCGCCAGAAATGGTGGAACGGGATTCCATGAAAGTTGATACCGGCATCACCAAAAGTGTGCAGGTAGCTTTCGCCTTTCTGACCCCAGTTCGAGAATTCAATACCAAGCTTATAAGTGGCCTTCGTCGTCTTAAGAAACTCAGCTTCATCAATACCAAGAATACCGTTGAGGCGGCGGATCTGTGGGATGGTCGCTTCGCCGACGCCGACTGTGCCAATGGCTTCAGATTCAATCAGTCGAATATTAATCGTGCGCCCCAGGGTCTTGGCGAGGGCCGCAGCCGCGATCCATCCCGCCGTCCCGCCGCCGACAATGACAACGGATTGAACGGCATCATGCTGGGATTGAGAAATAGTTGAATTCATAGGAGTTCAATAGCGGATTGAGAGCGCGCTGTCACAGCGACAAGACGGCATAAAAAAGGCCCGCCAGAGAACTGGCGGGCCTCGTCGAGAGAAGATGTTCGAGGCTTAGAAGCGCTTCGACACCGTGAAGTTATAGGTCGTGCCATAATCTTCGCGGATGGATGGGAAGGTTGTTCCGTCATCATAATCCGTAAAGGTCCGGAATGGCTCGTCTGTGAGGTTGTAAGCTTCGATCAGGAAGCTGAAGCCTTCCAGAGGACCGTCTTGGAACTCATAGCCAATCTGAGCGTCCACTGTTGTACGTGAGTCTGTGCTCAGGAAGATCGGGTTGGCTGCGAAGTCGACCAGACCCGCCAGATAGTCTGAGCGGTAAGCTGTGTTGACACGCGCCCGGAAACCATTCTTTTCAAAGTAAATTTCACCTTGGGCGACGTCTTGGCTGTAACCGGGGATCGGAACAACCTGGTTGGCAAATTCAACTTCAGCATCCGTGTAAGTGTAGCTGCCGTTAAAGCCGAAGCCTTCCAGGAATGGCGCGTCGAACACATCTTCGAAAGGAAGGCGCAGAGCGATCTCAACACCTGTGATGGTGCCTGCGCCCACATTCTGGGGTCCGCCAATCGAGAAGGTCGCCGCATCGGGGTTCGCTGCGATGAAGTCAGACGGAATTAGCGTGCTGACAAAGTCCGCATCTGTGCGGATCGCTGCTGAGCCTTGAACATACTCGTTCAGGTCCTTGTGGAAGACGGCTGCGCTTAGTGCGCCAGCGGCGCTGAAGTACCATTCCGCTGAGACGTCATAATTGGTCGCCTCATAAGGGTTCAGGAACGGGTTACCACCGCTGACCGACACACAGACCTGTGCCGGCGGGTTAAAGCCCCCTTGCAGGAAGACGTCAGGTACCAGATCATTGTCAGTATCAGGGCAGACGAGGTTGTTTGTCGTGAAGGATTGGTTCGCAGCCAGATCATCCAGACGTGGACGTGTGACTGACTTACCAATCGCACCACGAAGAACTAGGTTCTCTTTAACGTTGTAGCTCAGGTTCAGAGACGGCAGCACATGCGTGTAATCTGTTCCCGCTTCCTGGATACGCGGCTGAATAGACGCACTTTCCAGACGACCACTGGAGCTTTGTTCCACATCATGGAACTGCACACCAATATTACCCTGCAAACGCTCATCAGCGGCTGAGAAGTCAGCCTTGGCGTACAGAATGTTGATGGATTCATTGATGCCGTAGAAAGGCGCGTTGATCGCTTCGACAGGATCCAGCGTGTAGACACTCAGCAAATCAGACGGGTCGTAAGCAACGATATCCAGGCCGATTGAGCCTGTATCTGTTGTACCAACAATGGAGTCTAATGGAATAGCCAGCTCACCATTCTGGAAAGCCGCACCTGCCCGCAAGAATGTCCGGTCGTTCCGGAAGGACTTGGCGCGTGATGTGTGGATGGCCCCGACTTCAACGCGGTCGAGGATTGAAACATCAAGCTCTTTTCCGAGGGAGCCGCGCAGCTGTGTCAGCTCGTCTTCGATGTTGGGTGAGTTGATAAAGCCAACCTGTCCCCAACCACCGGGGTCGGTCAGAACAATGCTGTTTGGATCGGCGTAGTTGATCTCAGAATCGATCGTGTACGCACCGTTTGCCGGTGTGTTGAACGTGATAGAACCACGAATGCCCGGATCATTGTTCCGTGGACCAAACAAGGCCTGGAAGGCTGTACCGGCATAGCTTTCATAGTCAATGTCCGTGCGGTCCAGCTCTGAGTGAGAGGCGTCCAGCTCCATGTCCCAGCCATTGCCAAAGTCTTGCTGATAGTTCGCACCCAGTGCGAAAATTTCAGCGGAGGCACTTTCTGTATCTGTCCGGACAATGCCGCCGACGGGCGAGTAAGTCGCGCTGTCAACAAATGTGCCGGAGCCGGATGATGCATCGAGATTGACGCCAGCCCAGCTAGCGAGCGGTGTCTCGACGCCGCGGAAGACGCCCGCATCGTCATAATCAGACCAGAAGGCGTCAAATGTGATCGATGCTGTATCTGTGGGTTCAAACTGAAGCGTACCAGCGACAGATGTGCGCTCAAAGTCACGGCTAACAACACCTGTGCGTGGGTTATCGCTCGCGTAGCGTGTGCCATCGGCCAGTGTGCTGAACTGTCCTGGGCCAGTCTTCAATTCGCGAGAGAAGAACTGTGTCGGGTTTGACTGATAAGTGACACCAACAGATAGACCGACTGTCTTGGCTTCATTCTGTGTGATGAAGGACCCGAAGAGTCGGTAGCCATCATCGGCGAAGTCCGGGTTCAGCTGACCATTGTCATTCAAAACATATTTCGCAGACACGTTGGCTTGCGTTCCGGAGAAATCCAGTGGCTTGATGGTGCGCAGATCAACAGCACCGGCCACGCCAATGGCGGCGAGATCGGCAATCGGTGTCTTGTTCACGACGGCAGAGCCGATCAATTCAGATGGGAACTGGTCAAACTCGATGCCGCGCTGTGAGCCTGCGGACACGACCTCACGACCATTCAAAAGCGCCAGTGAGAAGTCAGGGCCTAGACCGCGAATGGAAATTTGCTGTGCGCGACCACGGACGCGCTGTGCGGTCAGGCCCGGTAGGCGAGCCAATGAGTCAGCAATGGAGACGTCTGGCAGCTTACCAATGTCTTCTGCCGTAATGGCTTCAACGATACCGCCCGCGTTGCGTTTCAGCTCCAGCGCGTCAGCAATTGACTGACGGATACCTGTGGCGACAATAACGTCTTCATCTTCGTCGATCGCATTGTCGACATCTTGTGCGTAAGCCGGAGCAATCGGCAGCAGCATCGCAATGGAGGCAGCGCCGAGCAGTAGCCGGCGATCCAGCAAGGATAGCTTGGTCATGTGTTTCCCTTCATGAGCGTCGGTTTGACCGAACGCAGTCTTTGTTTTTGGAGCTGAGAAAGCCACGCAGCTCCCTCCCCAACCTCGTTTTCACAAATTTGCAGAGTTTTTGCAAACGATTTTCGCGATTGATTGGGAAATGTCATGAATACTGTGACAAAATCGTCACTCTGCGACCTCAATATAACCATAGATATGAATTTGCTGACCATCTTTCCATCGATCTTCATCGAAAATCATGCAAAAATTTGCGAAGATGCTTGCTTTTCTGCATGAGAAGGTCTTAAGGCGAAAAACTCGGGGAACGGTCAAGTGGCCAAAATACAGTGCCATAAAGACCCATAGAGACGGGGAAAGTGATGGGAAAGACTTCCGATTCGGTGCGGGCCAAGCATCTGAAAAATAGAAAAAGATTGGCCACGTCTACTCTTGCGGTGGGCTTAGCATGCCTCGGTCTCTCCGCGTGCCAGCCGGGTGTCGCAGCCAATGAAACGCCGCCGGTTGTCATTGCCGAGTCAGTCGCTGTTGCTGATCGTTTGCCGCAGGATGAGATCGTTTACTTCATGTTGCCGGACCGTTTTGAGAATGGTGATCCGTCCAATGATACGGGTGGCTTTGAAGGGGGACCTCTGCAGCATGGTTTCGACCCGACTCATAAAGGCTTCTACCAAGGGGGCGATCTGAAAGGGCTGACAAGTCGTCTCGACTATATCCAGGGCATGGGCGCGACAGCGATCTGGCTGGGTCCTATTTATAAGAATAAACCTGTGCAGGGTG
>JBCBGR010000215.1:0-4802 GCA_038526555.1 Pseudomonadota bacterium | reverse complement strand
GTTTGAGTACCTTGCCGCGTGTCTCTCCGATCTTGATGGGTTTACCAAGAACAGCGCCGGCTGCTGATGCCCCGAGACACAGCACGAGGTCTGGTTTGATCAGGGCGAGTTCACGCTCCAGCCAGACATTGCACGCCTGAATTTCGGACACGGACGGGTTTTTGTGAATGCGCCGCTGGCTTCGGACCTCATATTTGAAATGTTTGACGGCATTGGTGATGTAGGCGTCCGCTCGCGATAATCCCGCAGCCTCCAAACCTTGGGTCAGGATGTTTCCTGAGGGTCCAATAAAAGGTTGTCCGGCCAAATCCTCCTGATCGCCCGGTTGTTCCCCAACAATCATCAGTCGCGCATTGTTCGGTCCAACCCCGGATACACTTTGCGTGGCGTCTTTCCAGAGCGAACAGCGGCGGCAAGCGTTTAACTGCTCCGATAAGGCGTCCAGATAAGGCGGAGAGAGGTCTTCAGCCACATTTTCAGGCTGATAAGTCGCCTTCTCAGCAATCGGGTTGGGGGCATGGTTGAGGCTGTCCATCATCGCCCGCTCGCGGGTTTGCGCACCTGCGATCAGATCAGAGATTAAAGCCGCTTCTGGGAGATTGTGCCAATATTTCTTCGGCATTTCAGCCTGCATAGCAGAGACTTTCAGGCGCGACGGATTGAAAATGGAGGAGAAGTAGGTTTTCCATTGTTCTTCAACGACGTCTTCCACGGGCACGTCTTCCTTCTTGCCACCCTGACCAAACTGGAGCACCTCACCGTCCCAAATCGCACTCCGATAAGGAGTCAGAATGGCCCAATCCATATTCGGGAAACGACGGGCGAAAAAGGGTGTCGCGAGGTCGACAATAAAATGGCTCGGTTCAAACCAGGCCATGAATTGCTCACGGCCTTTGTCGGTTTCGCCCACTTTACGGAAGCGCACAAAGGCATGCATTTTATGGCGGTCGCGGCGTACGGCTTTGTCTGCTTCAATGAGCCAGTTCACATCGGGATCGACACTATTGCGCATCAGGCTGGGGTGTTTTTGTAGCCGCCAGAGCAGGGCATAAAGCCGATCATATCGCTGCGCGTCATTCAAGCATACGACACGTTCTGCGCGTTCCAGGAAGTCACGGGATGTGACGACCTTTTCGCGTTCGTTCGGCATGTTTGGTTTGCCGAAATCCAGCAGCGTAGTCTCACGATCTGGCGGAACGAACTGGACCTCATGCGGCGGAATGCGGGCCGAGACGAGGTCTCGCGCCTTAGCCCGCCAGTCTGCAAAATCAGCGTGTCGATCCAGAGAGACAAGGTGCATATCAGGCTGACGAGCTCTTAAAGCGCGAGTTGCAACTGCTCTGGTGGCGGCGCAAATCGGGCGCGGAGGTTGGCCGTGTCCAGTAGTCCGCCCGGTTGATAATCCGCGGTCTGAATGAATGGCATGGCCTTGCGCACTGTGTTGGTGAGTTTGCTCAAGTCAGAAAGCCGCACTGATGTCATCCGTCGAGCTGCGATCAATCGATCCACAGTCCGCGCGCCCAAGCCAGGAATGCGCAAGAGGAGGTGGCGGGGCGCGCGGTTCAGATCGATCGGAAAATGTTCGCGGTGACGCAGTGCCCAAGCGAGTTTCGGATCAATATCGAGATCCAGCATGCCGTCATCTGTTGCGGCCTCAATCTCGTGCCGTTCGAAATCATAGAAACGCAACAGCCAGTCCGCCTGATAAAGGCGATGTTCCCGCATGAGCGGCGGCGGACTGGGCGGAAGATCGAGCGAGGTATCCTGCATCGGCGAGAAAGCCGAGTAATAAACGCGCCGCAGACCATAACCGGAATAGAGGTCAGTCGAGGTTTTCAGAATGTCCGTGTCTGTGCTGCTATCTGCGCCAATGATCATCTGGGTGGATTGACCGCCTGGCGCGAAGATCGGCGCTTTCGCCTTTTTCAGTAGACGGCTCTCTTGCGCATCTTGGACATCATCCAACCGGACTTTGACCGTCGCCATGGCTTTGCGGATCACAGGCTGGCTTTTCTCAGGCGCGTAATGTTCGAGCGATTGTTCTTTGGGGAGTTCGATGTTGATCGAGACACGATCAGCCAATTCGCCCGCCTTCTGGATCAAGAGCGGGTCAGCCTCGGGTATAGTTTTGAGATGGATATAGCCGCGAAACTGATGGTCCTCGCGCAAAACCCGGGCGACCTCGACAATCTGCTCCATCGTGTAGTCTGGCGATTGGATAATGCCAGAGGAGAGGAAGAGGCCTTCAATATAATTGCGCTTGTAGAAATCGAGCGTGAGTTGAACCACCTCATCGACCGAAAAGCGGGCACGCTCCACATTGGAGGAGATGCGATTGACGCAGTAGCGGCAGTCAAAAATGCAGAAGTTCGTCAGCAGGATTTTCAGCAGGCTGATGCAACGCCCATCCGGTGCATAGGCATGACAGATACCCATCCCTTCTGTTGAACCGATACCGTCTTTTCCCAGGGACGACCGCGGTTTCGTACCGGATGAGGCGCAGGATGCATCATACTTTGCGGCGTCCGCCAGAATCGCCAGCTTCTCTATCAAGGTCCGTTTGGCCATGGATTGAGATAAGAACAAAATAAGAACAAAAACAATCCTTATTTCGGACTCTTTTGTCGCAATACGAGGAATTTGTGGGTGCCTGAAGGCCGCTCATATTTCGCTTCACGCGGGTTGACCGGGAAATTTTTCGTCTTGGCTAGTTTTTTATTCAGGAACCATTTATAGTTAATGTGCGTTAACCGCGTTTGTCAGGTTCCATTTTGCAAGGAGGACGACATGACAGCTCTTTATAAAACCACTTTAGGCGCGCTCAGCTTGGCGCTTGTCGCAGGCACGGCACAGGCCGGTGTCATGCAGGCCGAAATGGATAAGAATGTGGATGAGGCCCTCACCACAACGACACAAACAGTTCAGACTTTGGATGCAGATGGTCAGGTGGGTCAGCTCACGATTGTGGAAATTGAGCGCAGCCCTGAGCTAACCGCTGTGTTAGGTGCGTTAGAGTTGCAAAATACCGAGGCCTACATCGTTCAAGACAATGACGGTGATCTGTTCATCAATCACCTTGTCCCTGTCGAGGATCTTCAAGACCCTACGTTAATGGTCGATACGGTCGATACTTATGAAATTACCTATCGGGGCATGACCTTCACGAACAAAATTGTTGATGAGCAGTAAAACATCACCTTCTCATTGAAGAAGCGGACCCTTTTATGGGTCCGTTTTTTTATGCCCGATGCTTTGCTATCTCTTAGGTCACCATGACTGATCCTGTTTTACCGCATTACATCGACCCGCTGATCGCGCGCCACCATCAGGAACGCGAAACGCTGGAGCGGATCGAAAGACTGGCGCAGACAATGGACGCGGCTTTCTACATTCCCGGAACAGAGATTCCGCTCGGTGTTGACACGTTGGTCGGATTGATCCCCGGTATTGGAGATACGCTCAGTTTGGCCATCGCCAGTTATATTGCGAGCCACGGGATCGGCTTGAAAGCCAAAAAACGCCATATGGCGATCATGGGGGGCAACATATTCCTCGACTGGTTGATTGGCCTGATCCCGCTGATTGGGGATTTGTTTGACATCGGCTGGAAGGGCAACTTGCGCAATGCAGCGCTCCTCCGCCGTCTGTCAGAGGAGCGCTGGGCCCGTGAACGTGAGGCTGCGGGCATTATTGAGCATGAGCTCGAAAACGGTCGAGAGACCGATTGGGCCTAAGCCGCCAGACTGTGCAATCCGGCGGGCTGTGCCGTCTCCAGAATGTCTTCCACCAATGCGCCAAAACCAAGGCGATGAAACGCCATCAATTGGTGCGCATGTGAGGGCATGGACGCGTAAGCCTTCGTAGCCTCCAGACTGATCTGACGTTGATGGCAGGCCTTACGGATAAAGGGCACGACACGCGTCAGGCATAGAAGGTCGCGGACGGATTGGTGGGAGAGTCCTAAGGTCTTGGCGATCACCTCAGCACTCTCACCGGATTGGTGGCGTCGCCGGACGGATTGATAGAGCAGTTCACTCCCGACCCAAGGGCAGTCATCAGACAGCATCTGAGGCTTATTCATGTTTGCGAGAACATAGGGAATTTTTGTCAGTGAGTGCGGCAAACGCCCTGCAAAAGCGAGCCGACGCAGGGCCGCAAAACGCTTACGTCCATCAATAATCATAAGCTTCCCATTCTGCCAGGCCGCGATGAGGGGCGTGAGGAGGCCAAACCGCAGAATACTGTCCTCAAGCGCCTTCACATCATCGAGAAGTGCGCCAGCCAGAACGCGGTTCTTGAAGAGAGAAAAACGATCCACAGGGGCGGATAATGTCGGGGATATATCTGTTGTTTGCGTCATCTTAAATACCTAACCGTGATGGTTAACGTATTCTTATTACGCATCCAAATGTGGCAAAGTTCCGACTAACCCATTAAAAAACAACCAGAGTTGTTAATAGAAAGTTAATGGGTTAGCCGTTGTTTGGTAGGCTAGCGGTGGATAATTATAGTCAGATCCCAAGTGAATTGACTCACATATTTTCCACAAACTCTGCTTGAACTGAGTATCTGGCGCTCAGTCGGTTGGACCTTTCCAGTTCAGTCAAATCGCTCCATCAAGCAATCTAGCCGAAGAGTTCATAAACCTGAAATAGGAGTCAGCAACAATGCAGAATTCCCTCAGCTATCCTTGTTTTTAAGGGCAGATGCGGCTGACTTGGCTCCATTGCCGATCATCGCGAAAAAGCCCCAGATCGTCAGGAATAAACCAATGAGTCCAAACGGTATAGCAAGGATTACAC
>JBCBGR010000214.1:0-4839 GCA_038526555.1 Pseudomonadota bacterium | reverse complement strand
ACAAGCGCCTGTCCCGTAAGGAATACTGCAATCCTTCGTGTTTGAGTATGGCTTGCAGATGAAAGCTATTGTTTGATAAATCTAAATAATGGATCGGGTTACTATTCACGGGATCGACGTCTTTCTTGCCATTGTGCGCGAAGGGTCGATGCGCGCAGCGGCAGAGAAGCTTGGCGTGGGTGCTCCCGCCGTCACCATCCAGCTCAAGTCCTTGGAGGAACGTCTTGGGACTGATCTTCTGGTTCGCACGACACGGAGCCTCGAACTCACCGAGGCCGGTCGAATTCTCTTCGACAGCGCATCTCCAGCCATGCGGGATTTGGACAGCGCCATCGAGAGAGCACAGCAGGCAGCCAAGTCCACCGTTCAGGTGCTGCGTCTATCCCTTTCGCGGGGTGCTTATCTGGTGGCGGTCGCGCCGGTGCTGCCGCGCTTTTTCTCCGAGCATCCTGAAATCAGCCTCGAAATCTCTTGGAATGAAGAACTGGTGGATATTCAGCGGAAAGGGTTTCATGCAGGTGTCCGCCTTGGTGATGTGCTGTCTGCCAACATGGCTGCGATCCGCGCGTCCCATGAGGTGCCGTCAGCGTTCTTCGCGTCTCCTTCGTATCTGAAGGCACACGGGACACCGCAGAAGCCCCGCGACCTGCTTGAACATGCCTGCATTCGTCATCGTCAGCCGACATCTGGCCAGCTCAGAGAATGGTGGGTGTCTGAGAGCGGTCAGCCCAAACGGATCGACCCGCCAGCGCGGCTGGTCTTCGACTCAGCAGCAGGTGTGATCCAGGCGGCGCGAGAGGGTCACGGTATCGGCTGGTCCATGCGTGCCACAATGGAGGATCACCTCGAAACTGGTGAGTTGGAACTGCTGCTGGAAGGCTGCGAGACCGAACTGCCCCCGTTTTACCTGTATTTCCCCGAGCAAAACGCCGACCAAGAACCGCTCAAGTTATTCATCTCCTCGGTGAACCGCCACCTTGCCAACGATACGAAGAGCTGACGTTCGCTGCGCCTTGACCAATGAACAGGATGGGCTCATAGCAGTCATTTGCCCCTTTCTGTCGTGCTTGCGAGTTACCAAACGACAATCACAGTCGGCAGAGCGGGAGGAAGCGAGCTTTCGCTGCGTTTGCACCAATGACTACTGTCGGCGAATTGGGTACTTCGCAGGTGGATGGAAGTGTTAATGGAGATTGCTTGTGACGACCATTCTGTCGTACCGCTTCTGCCGAAATCCCTTAAGAGCTACGGATTGGAACCTACAACGTCATGAAGCGTCTTTTCACTCCAAAGACATTTATCACTGCCCTGCTTTTCGGGGCGCTCTACTCGCTGATGATTGCCATCATTGGAAAGGTGGCCGTTGACTATTGGGGTCGCCCCAGGGGAGTCGCCTATGGAATTTTCGGGTACTATTATTGGGTCACACTCAGCATCTATGGGGTTGCGATGGTCTTTGTCTTTCGGGCCATTCCAATTCGGTATGCATTGGCCACTTTCCTGACCATCATCACTGTGCCGACCCTTCTGCTATTGCCAAATCAGGGCGAACGTCCGATTCTCGCCGTGTATGCTGCTGCGATCATATTGTGTCTGGCTTTGGCTATTTGGGAACACCATCGCGCAAAGCGGCACAAACAGCTTACCTAGGCCCCAAAACCAACGGTGCGATATCTGGGTCAACAACGCAGTTCAATATTCGGTCCAGCCCTGCTCATAACCGCGCCATACCAATCCCATCGCTGTCATCCGTTCATAGAGAGCCCCGCCATAGACGTAGTGCGATGGTTCAGGTCGGCATTCCAGTTTGTCCACGATCTCGCCATTGCGTGTGACTGTGATCCATCCGAAATGCGTCACAGACGGGATGTCATCGTCAAAGGGCTGCGTTACAAACAGACTTGCGACTTCATAGACGTACTCGCCGTTACGAAAAGTGATCGATCCAGATGTTGGCTCAGGTGGGTCCCAGGGATGATAGTCCACGGTCGCAATCGGTTCCGAAAGAAAAAGCTGTGGAACTTCGTCAGTCAAACCATAGCTATAGCTGACGGCGAAGCCATCATGGCAGACGCGCAAAACCGTATCTTTGCCTGCGATGTCGCAAAACGTGAACGGGATGTTCCCACGCCCGCAGTCAGCAGATGCACCGCTGCCGCAAAGCCCCAACCCTATGGCTGACATTACCATTTTGAGATTCGGCACGAGAGACTCCTGAAATAAAAACGATCTTCGGTCATTTTGGCCACATGAACAAGCGTCCGAAATCATGATGAAAGACTGACAAAGCTGATGCCTTCAACAAGTTTGTTTGGCCCACCGACAATAGCAAGTGGCTCTTCTTTGCACCCATTATGTTTCGATCGACCACTGGACGGAATTTGACCCATTTGCCCGCAATCAAAGGCCCAACATGATCCGTCATCTCGTCTCAGTTTTGCTCATCGGATCATCAGTTCTTACCGGATATTCTGATTGTACCCAATACGATAAATGGCGTGGCTGCTTTAATGAGGCAGGCCGTTGCTTTGATCCGCAGTCTGGCGTCGTATATTCAGAGCAATCTAGTATCGCCTGGATCAGCCTTATCTTGTTGACCTTCGTGGGCTTTATACTCTGCCTTTGGTCATCACGATTATCAAAGTGACTAAAAGCCAGCGGACTTCCGAGCGCGCTTCAACGATGCGCTGGTTTGAGAGAGGAAAACCTTGATCCCGCCAATTTGGATTTCCAAGTGCCTCAGCCTTTGAGAATACTCGCCCTCAAAACCAGACATCTCAGAACTCCGCCGTCAGCTGTGTGCCAACAAAGGTTAGCGGACTTTCACACACACCGCAGCATCCGGTAGAATGGGCTCAATCCCGACATTCACAAGTTCTCCTGCGACCTCCAGATACTCCTTTATGAATCGAGACCGGCCCAGAAATTTAGCCTATTACGTTGTGCCGCGGACCATAGGGAAAGCCAGTGATATCCTCGTTCCCATCTTCGGTGATGAACAGGATATCATGTTCTCGGTAGCCGCCTGCACCCGGCTTACCTTCGGGGATGGTCAGCATCGGCTCCATCGAAATGACCATGCCGGGCTCCAGGATCGTGTCGATATCCTCACGCAGTTCCAGCCCAGCCTCGCGCCCGTAATAATGCGACAGGACCCCGAACGAATGCCCATAGCCGAAGGTCCGATATTGCAGCAAATCACGCTCTTCAAAGAACGCATTGATCTTGGTGGTCACCTCGGCACAAGACACGCCCGGCTGCAATAGCGACATTCCCAACTCGTGGGCCTCTACATTCGCTTCCCATATCTTCAAGCTGGCGTCATCGACCTCACTCACAAACATCGTGCGTTCCAATGCAGTGTAATAGCCGCTGATCATGGGAAATGTGTTCAGTGACAGGATATCGCCCTGCCGCAATTTCCGTGCCGTTACCGGGTTATGTGCACCATCCGTGTTGATGCCCGACTGAAACCAGACCCATGTATCGCGATACTCTGCGTTGGGGAAGCGTTTCGCAATCTCCAGTTCCATTGCGTCACGGCCTGCCATAGCCACGTCAATCTCGCGCACCCCAGGGTTTATGGCATCACGAATGGCCTCACCACCGATATCGGCCACGGCAGCCCCAGCCCTAATCAGGTCACGTTCTGCCGCAGATTTCCGCATGCGTTGCTGCATCGTGTCGGGTGCAATGTCGATCAACCCAGTCGGGTGCAGATGATGGCGCAGGGCCTGTGCGCCTGACACACTTATATGATCCGCCTCATACCCGACCACACGGCCAATCCCAGCCACCGACCGAACGGTGCGCCAAAAATTGCTGCGTTCCCAATCGGTGTAGGTGATGTTGTCGCCATGACACCTGCGCCACGGCTGTGCGGCATCAATCCCTGCGCTGATCGTCACGCTGTCTTGCGCTGTCACGACCAGCCCATAAGGGCGCCCAAACGCACAATAAAGAAACCCGGAATAATAGGCGATGTTGTGCATTGACGTGAACACAGCCACGGCCACGTCCCGATCCGCCATAATCTGGCGCAACCCCGCTAGGCGTGCCTCATATTCCTGGGCTGGAAAGGGCAGAACCCGATCCCCTTGATGAAACCGGTAATTTTGGGGGCGGTCAGTCATATAAGACCCTTTTTGAAGAAAAGGTCCCGGCGTTCAGGACAGGAAAAAACTCGGCGCGACAACGCCATGGTCGCGCGGCGACGCTAGCGGGACCTGCGGCGCAAATCAACGGCCATCGGCGTACTCTGCCGGGCCCTTCAATTCAATCTTGTTGCCAAACGGGTCGCGAAAATAAAAGGAGTGGCCAACACCCCGCGCACCGCCATGCACAGCCTCTCGCTCGATACTCACGTCATGTTCAGTCAAATGCGCCCGAAACACATCGTGATCAAAAGGGCTGGTCGCGATACAGATGTGATCCACGTTGCGCCCTCCCGCCACCTTTGGCACCGCAGTTGCAGCGCCCGGATGCGTCGTGTCCCAAAGGACGATCAGCGCGACACCCGCCCAGACCTGCTCCATCCCCAGATCGGGATAGGAATAACCCCGTACACATCCCAGCACGTCCAAATAGAAGCGCACTGCACGATCCAAATCATCAACAAGAAAGACGACGTGGTCGATCCCGACAAGGGTAAATGGTGCGCTCATGCGACGTCCCAAACCGGGCACCATGACCCGTTGACCAGCCGCATATTGCGGTCCAGCTGATCGATCTCAGCCACTTGCACGTCCGACAGGTCCAATTCGACAGCCGCCAAATTTTCAGCGATCCTGTCCGGGCTTCCCGCCGATGGGATGACGACATACCCTTTAGCCAGCAACC
>JBCBGR010000213.1:0-4839 GCA_038526555.1 Pseudomonadota bacterium | reverse complement strand
GGCGCCAGATGGCGAACTCATTTCTATAGATTTTCGGGAAATGGCCCCAGCTGCCGCCGGACGGGACATGTTCCTCGGTCCAGATGGAGAAGTCGATAATGACAAGGCGCAGTTTAGTCGGGCGTCTGCAGGCGTGCCGGGAACTGTGGCGGGCTTGCTTCATGCCTTGGATAATTACGGCACCATGACCCGGCGGCAGGTGATCGGCCCCGCCATTGCCTTGGCTGATCGCGGGTTCACCGTCACACCTGCTTTGGCGCAGGCTTTGGCCTCGGCAGAGAGTTTGCAAGCGGATGACAGTTCTATCGCTTATTTCACGGGGCTGGAAGCGGGGGATCGCTGGCAACAGCGCGATTTGGCTGATAGCTTGCGCCGGATTGTGCGGGATGGGCGCGATGGGTTTTACAGCGGACGGACCGCAAAGCTGATCGTCGCTGAGATGGAACAGGGCACTGGCCTGATCACGCTGGAAGATCTGGCAAGCTATGAGGTCGTCGAGCGTGAGCCTGTCGTTGGTTTCTATAGTGGCTACCAAGTCGCGGCCATGCCTCCACCGTCATCGGGCGGCGTGCATTTGGTTCAGATGCTCAACATTCTGGATGGCTATGAGCTGCAAGCAGACGGTCATAATTCGGCGGCTTATTTGCACAAGCTAATTGAAGCGATGCGGCGCGCCTATGCCGACCGGAGTGTCTATCTCGGTGATCCGGATTTTGCAGACGTCCCCGTAGAGGAACTGATAGACCCGGATTATGCGGGCCGATTACGCGCGACGATTGACCTGTCAGCATCCAGTCGATCCGAGGATATTCGCCCAGGTGCGGTTCTCCCTTACGAAGGGCCGTCCACAACACATTACTCGGTGATTGATGCCGAGGGTCGCGCTGTGTCGGTCACTTACACGCTCAATTTCTCTTTCGGTTCTGGCTATTCGGTCGACAGTGCAGGGTTCCTTCTGAACAACGAAATGGATGACTTCTCAGCCAAGCCCGGCAGCCCAAATGGGTATGGTTTGATCGGTGGAACGGCCAACCAGATTGAGCCGCGTAAACGGCCGCTCTCTTCCATGACACCGACAATCCTTTTGAAAGATGGGAAACCTATCCTTGCGACGGGTTCCCCGGGAGGGTCCACAATCATCACATCCGTCATGCAAACGGTCCTGAATGTGATGGAGTGGGAGATGAATACGGCGCAAAGTCTTCACGCGCCGCGCATTCACCATCAATGGCTTCCTGATGTGGTCAATGTCGAACCGGGCATCAGCCCGGACACGCTGCGTCTTTTGGAAGAGATAGGTCACATTTTCCCAAAGACAGACGAAGGTCGAGTTCGCACGACGACGTTGGGACTTGTGAACTCCGTTGGGCGGGATGGAGACTGGTTTACAGGGGCCGCCGATCCGCGCGCGCCGGATAGTCTGGCAACAGCGCCTTAGGCGCTGGCTTTTAGCTTCTGCGCTTTGACAACTTTTTTGACCGCGCGGTCACGTTTCAGGCGTGAGAGGTGATCTAGGAACACGATCCCTTCCAGATGATCCATCTCGTGCTGGATACAAACGGCGTATAGACCTTCGCAATCCTCTGTGACGCGCTCACCATTATAATCAAGATAGGTGACGCGGCAAGTCTCGGGCCGGTCCACATCATCGAAAATGTCCGGGACTGAGAGGCAGCCTTCTTGGTAGGGGACCGTCGTCTCCGCCGGATCAAGGATTTCGGGATTGACGAAATATTTGGGCTGGGGATCTTCGCCTTCTTGTGCCAGGTCCATCACTATGACGCGCTTCGGCACACCGATTTGAATCGCCGCCAGACCAATCCCCGGCGCGTCATACATGGTCACCAACATGTCATCCATCAACACACGTATCTCGTGTGTCACCGCGTCAACGGGTTCGCTCACGAGCTTTAGACGCGGGTCTGGCACGGTGACGATGGGGCGTATGGTTCCTTTGTTTGTCATAGCTGGGAAATAGGTGTCCGCCGACGAGGGGTCAACCAGACGCGCTCAGTCTGCGGGGCTCAGATAACGATCCGGGTTCCAGGCTTTATTGAAGGGGCGCGTTCGGCCTGAGGACTGAACGACCAGGAGGTGGTCGCGGGTGAGGTCGCGCGGGCAATCCACCCCGCACGCATGGGCAATCATCTCAATCTCGCTATTAAGCGTTCGGACATAGTTTCTGACACGGACAGCCTTGTTTGAGGGGTCGAGACCATCTTGTAGACGCTTATTGTGGGTGGTGATCCCCGTCGGACAGGTATTCTTGTTGCACTTCAGCGCTTGAATGCAGCCCAAGGCAAACATGAAACCCCGCCCATTATTGACCATGTCGGCACCGACGCAGAAGGCCCAAGCGACATCCGCGGAGGTGATGAGCTTGCCAGAGGCGATAATCTTGATGCGCTCGCGCAGTCCGGATTCCTCCAGCATGTCATGGAGGAGGGGCAGACTATCCTCGATCAACATACCCGTGCTGTCGATCAGCGGCATAGGGGCTGCGCCTGTGCCGCCATCCCCGTTGTCGAGTGTAATAAAGTCCGGGGCTGAGGCTGCCCCCCGTTTCAGAATGGCGTCGATCAGGTCCTGAACGGGGCCGACCTGCCCCATGCAGAATTTAATGCCTGTGGGGCGTCCTGACACGCGCCGGACTTGATCAATCAGGTCGAGCAGTTCTTCGACATTACTGGCATCGACATGACGGTTGGGTGAGAGCGCGCTTTTCCCTTCGGGGATACCCCGGATTTCAGCGATCTCTTTATTGACCTTCTCCGCAGGAAGGATGCCGCCTTTACCCGGCTTCGCGCCCTGAGAGAGCTTTATCTCGATCATTTTGATGTCAGGGTTTTCGCAGATTTTCGAGAGCTTTTCCTCGTTCAAAGTTGCATCATCATTGCGCGCGCCGAACTTCGCCGTGCCGAGTTGAAAGACCAGGTCACATTGACCTTCGAGGTGGTAGGGTGAGACTCCGCCTTCGCCTGTATTCAGATAACAGCCCGCCATTTGTGCGCCGTGGCTCAAGGCCTGAATGGCAGGTTTGGACAGTGAGCCATAGCTCATCGCGCTAATGTTGAAAAAACTCGTCGGTTTATAAGGGTGAGGGGTGTCCGGGCCGATTATGAAGGGCTCTTTATGAAGCTCTTCTTCGTCCAGTTTTGGGAACAGACCGTGTGCAAAGACAGGCATGCCGGGATCGAATTTCTTCGTCGATCCAAAAGCGACAACGTTTTTACCGTCTTCACAGACATGAGACACCCATTCGCGTTCAGCCCGGTTAAAGGGCATTTCTTCGCGGTCCATAGCGAAGAAATACTGGCGGAAGAATTCGCCAAGCGTTTGGAAAATGTTCCGGAAGTGACCGACAACCGGGTAGTTGCGCCAGATCGTATTCTTCCGCTGTGTCTTGTCGTGAATGTAGAGAATGACCACGCCGAGTGCGATCAATCCGATGACAAAGAGGAACAAGGACCCGAGCAATTCGAGCCCATGCATGGCAAATTCAGCAAACGCACCCATAGGGATGCTATGAGACGGCTTTAGGGGACTTTCAAGTCACGCTTGCTCACGCGAAGGCGAGGTTTTTGTGCCTAGCGCCCTTTCCATTGCGGTGCGCGCTTCTCAAGGAAGGCGCGCGGACCTTCTTGCATATCCTCGGTTTGGGCCACGCGCCCAAAGGCATGCTGTCCAGCATTCATGAGGACGTCGTCTGTGGCGTCGAAAGCCTGACGGGTTACAGATAAGGACTCTCGCACGGCAATCGGCGCATTGGCCGTGATTTGTTTAGCAAGGGACCGGGCCTCATCCATCACAGAGTCTAAAGGCACGATCCGGTTGACGAGGCCATGTTGATGCGCGGTCTTGGCATCAATCGGATCACCTGTTGCGACCATTTCCATGGCGATGGCTTGCGGGATACGTCTGGCGAGGCGGTGAACGCCGCCTGCGGCGGCCACAAGGCTGCGTTTGACTTCTGGCAGGCCAAATTTGGCAGCCTCGTCGGCGACGACCATATCGGAGGCGAGCGTCAGTTCCATACCCCCCGCCAAGGCGCTCCCTTTCACGGCTGCAATCCAGGGCTTTTTGCGCTTTGAGCTTGCGTATCCTGCAAATCCGCCATCCTTCGTGGCGAGGAGGTGACCTTTCCCTTCACTGATCGCTTTCAGGTCTGCGCCTGCGCAGAAGGTCTTGTCATTCGAACTGGTCAGGATGGCGACCCAGACATTATCGTCCGCTTCAATGTCTTTCACAACCCAGTCGAGGGCTTCGGCCAGTTCGGGAGAGACAGCATTGCGCTTTTCCGGGCGATTCAACGTCACAATCGCGAGATTGCCTTCGCGTTCATAGAGAATGAGAGTGCCAACGCCTTCGGGTTTATCGCTCATGAAATGCTCCTGACTTATGTTGGAGTCGTCATAACGGAAGTGCGCATCACTGTTCAGCGTATGGCAAAATCAGCATGTCCTTGATCGACGCTTCGTTAAGCCATCTTGTCACCCAAGAGGCTCACGTTAGACAGAGGATTATGGCAACGCCTGCAAAATCGGAACCTGATCTGGAGAACAAGGCCCGTTTGTCACCGAGCCTTGTTCTTATCCTCTGTGGGTGGGGTTTGATGTTCATTGCCTATACGAGTGTCTTTTCAGTGATCGGTGGTGACCCGGTGCTGAACTCGATGAAGCGTGCCGCCATAAACACGGTTCCAGCCGCTTTACTGTCTTGGCCGATCTTTCAATTGGTTGATCGGAAAATCATCGCATTCAATCCAATCGGTCAAGCGGCGCTACATTTCGTGCTCGCCCTTGCATATGCCTTCCTTTGGTATGTCGGCATTCAGGTCGG
>JBCBGR010000212.1:0-4843 GCA_038526555.1 Pseudomonadota bacterium | reverse complement strand
TAACATATGATTCAATGACTAAAATAACAAAGCGCGGGACGCTGAGTAAGATGTTTGTGCCGATGCCAACCTTCGTCTCATACTCAAGTTTTGACTTCGCCGCATTGGCCATTCTCGCCATTGATCTGAGGCCGTATGTGACGTTCAAATCCTTGGCAGCTTGATCAAAGCCTATTCCATCGTCTTCGATTTTAATGCTGAGCCCACGAAAGGACCAAGTCATTTTGACAAGGATACGCTTACTGTTCGAGTGTTTGCAGGCATTGTTCACAGCTTCTTGTATGACTCTCATTACAAAAAAGCGACGTTGAGACTGAATATGCCAGGGCTTGCCAGTCTCATCGATCATGAGCTCTGCTTGATCCTCCATAAGCGTGGAGGGATTTAGCGATCTGACCGACTCAGACAATGGAGGAACATGTGAAAGTTCGCTAAGCGTTTCAACGCTGGCTCTCAAAGATTCAATCGCCGTATCCAGAAGTGACATGACGCGGTTAGCTTTTTCAGAAACTTGTCCTTCTACATTTGCCGTGACTAGCATGCGATTCACCATCTTTGCCCCGAAGAGGTCTTGCAAAGATGTATCATGAAGCTCTTGCGCAATCCGTTTTCGTTCATTGTCTATGAGCTTGTAACGGGCTTGCAGACTCCTCGCCCGCCACCCGTAGACGAGAATAAGGAGTAAGAGGGTCATCAACACGATCAACCCATAAAACCACCGACTTTCCCACCAAAATGGTTTCACGATTAGATCAAAACTGAACGGTTCCGAGGTTGCCCCGCTCGTGGACCGAACCCGTGCCCGGAAATCATAGCTGCCCGGCGCAAGGTTTATAAGCGAGAGAACGCCTTCAAGGCGTGTTTCAGCCATGCTGGGATTACGCCCTTTCGGACTGAGGGAATATTCGACCGAGAATCTGTTTGGTTCGATGAGGTCACTGACAAGAAAGCTTAAGCGTAAATCTCGTTCATTTGGGCCTATCTGGTAACTGTCACCTTTTTCTAAAATGTGATTCCTGGGACCATCAATCGCCTTAATATCAAAATCTAGTTCTGGAGTGAGCTTGAGCCTCTTTAGGTCCACGATCGAGGCACCAGTTGCGTTTGAAACGGCCATGCGACCGTCGGACGAAAAGGAAAGCCCCAATTGACTTACCCCATTGGTGACTAACCCTTTGGACTGTGTGAGATGAGTCCATTGGTTGCTTGATAAACTATATCGAAAGAGCCCGTTATTGGCCACACCAATCCATATATTGCCGTCCGAATCCCGTCCGCTGCTCATCACGGCACGCAATCGTAGCCCATTGATTTCTTTGGTCGATTTGAATGACGAGAAGTCGTAGTCTGTCTCGACTAATCCTGCCTCAGTCCCCAAAAAGATGCGTCCATCTTCAAGAGCAAGAACGTTATAAACATGTCCAATTGGCTGTCCCCCTGCAGTCTCTGACGCCAGGGAGGACGCGAGTATCTGTCCCGACGCCATATCAACTTTTACTGCTCCCTGATGCCCGGCTAAAAAGACCTCATTATCCATAGGGTCGATTGACCAGACACGTGAAATTGGAAGTTTAGCTGTAACCGTTGCTTCAAACGTTTCGATCTTCTCATTGGTTCGGAAAAAATGTGTTGGTTTGGCGGATATGGGATCAAACACAATTAATCCGGCAGAAGTCGCCGCCAGAAGTCTATCTTTCCAGGGCTTCAGAGCAAAGACGGCTGGTAAAACCGGATCTCCTTCAACGGTTTTTAGCACTCTGATTGGCTTTAGGTTTTTCAAACTATCAAAAACGAACAAGCCCTTAGATGTGCCTATCCATACGTTTCCATTGTTTGATTGTGTCATCGAATAAATTCGATGTCCTCCCAAAACTTCATCCGCAATGGCTTCGAATTCGCCGGATTGAGCGCGCTTTTCGACATAGAGGCCGTTAGATGTGCCTGCATAGAAGCGTTCACGATTATCGATGAATGTGCTCCAAATCGCGTGTTCAGGTAGCCCTGGATTGGTGGCTATTCCGGGCAGAACACGACGAACACTTGGTGCTAATGGCGCGTAGCTGGCGGCGCGTCCTCGAGACCCTAAGAAGATGTAGTTACCAAGTTCGCCGGACAGGTGAGCAATCGAGATATTTTGATCGCGGTCTGAGCCATCAATACTTCGTCTGCAAACCACCGGCTGAGGTTCAGAGAGGGTCCAGCGCGACAGACCGGTGGGGCTTCCGATCCAGAGCCGATTGCTACGATCAATGGCGAGTGATGTGAGCATGCCGCTTGGTAAGCCCTTCAGTCTCTCCCGTTTATGCTCGATCCACTTGTCAGCGGCACCCGTTTTCATGGAGATTACGCTGTCCGGCGTTATCATCCAGAGACCACCCGTCTGATCACGCGCAATGGCCCGAATATCGTAACCCATGAAGCCAATCAGGGTGGGTTTGGCATTTCCTTCAAACCTCCAAAGTCCGTTGGAACTGGCAGCCAGAACGACATCGCCATGCTTTGTTAAGTCGTGAACTTCCCCCATTTCAGACGAGGATTGGATAATGGACATCTCGTCGACAGACGCGCCCATACTGACGACATGTCCGCCGTTTTCAGTGCCCACATATAAAAAAGCGTCTGAGACGAGTGTCGCATTAACGGCGGCATAGTCACTCGATTGATTGATCGCATCGTTGCGGTCAAAGACGCCAGTATCAAGGTCGAGTCTTGCGACACCAGAACTTGTCCCAACCCAGATATATCCATCCGTTGCAGAAAGGCTTTTGATCTGTCCTGCGGGCAAAGCATTGGGATCTGTAAAGTCTGGAAGCCAGCTATGCACATCGCCGCCCTCTATACGGTACAAACCATCACGACCGCCCAGATAGATCAGATTGTCAGGTCCCTTGATGGAAGACAGAATTGAACTCGAAATCTGTGTTGCGCCGGCAAACCGATTCCATGCGGGAACACAGGGCTCAGGGGATTGGGTGACTTGCGCGTTTGAAGTCGAGAAAAATGAGAACAACAGGACAAATAAGGAGATGAACGGCGTACTATGATAGACTTTTCTCATGAGAAAGTTGCACCGCTTATTCTAACAGCTCATTGGAATTCACCATCCGCTACAATAACTCCTGAACAGATGAGTTCGATAACCGCCGCCTAGGTTTTGCTGTTTGTCACGCTTGGTTAACTGGTTCGTTGATGAACGTTCTCGGCCATCGTGCCAGTGTCTTATTTTAGGCGCTTCCCGCCTCACGCTGGGAGACCGTTATGAGGCGAATTTAGGACACTCAACGAATTACGACTCCGGACAATGCTGACAACTGAAGCATTTAATCGCCTACTTGATTGACAATGGGAGAGCCTGCCTAGATTTACGTAGCTTGTATATGTTGGGCTACAACGTGCACAACGCTTCTAGGCTCCTGACCATTGCGGCCGTAATAAGTGGCTCCGAAGTAAGGTGTCCCGATTGATCGCACAGAATAAGTTTTGAACCCGGCCAAACCGCATGCAGCCGATGGGCGTTTCCGACCGGACAAACGATGTCATACCGCCCGTGCACAATGATGCCAGGCAAGTTAGCAATCCGATCAATATTCAGAAGCACTCCTTTAGGGCTAAGGAACCCATTATTGGATCGATAGTGAAGCGCTATTTTAATCCCATCTACACATAAGCTAGCATCAAACTCTGGTAGATTATCCGGTGGGTTAAAGCTGGCAGATTTTTCTTCGTAAAGCGTCAGTGCCAGTGCCGCGCGTTCCATATTAGCGCGGTCTCCTTTTTGAAAAATGGCTTCGACTGTATCATACACACTCGCCGAAGGACCCGCCCCTGTCGCTTGAGCAAACTCCTCAAACACATCCGGGAAGATCTGACGAACCGTGAAATCGAACCACTCGAAGCCCTCAGGATCGCTGAGGAAGGCCCCGCGGACGATCACTCCCACAACATGTTCATGGTAGGATTGGGCATAAGCCAGCGCTACCGTTGCGCCCCAAGACCCCCCTGTGACAACCCACTTATCGATGCCCAGCGCTTTACGAATTGTCTCCATATCTTCCAATGTATGCGGGAGCGTGTTGCTTTTAGTCTCACCTCTCGGTGTCGACAGTCCACAACCTCTTTGATCAAATTGCACGAGCGTAACGTCGTCAGGGTTAGCAAGGCGCCTGACGAAAGGATCGATTTGCCCCCCAGGTCCTCCGTGACAGGAGATGACATAATTCGGGCCATGTCCTGAAACTTCGACATTGATGCAATGGCCGTCACCCACATCCAACATCAATCTTGTTGTGACGCCTGGATCGTCAAAAAGCCTATCCGAATCTGACGGCATAAAATTTTCCATGGGTCACCTATTCTTTCCCCCTAAATTGTGTATACATTGTGTCGACATATGGAAAGAAGGAAGTGTTGTGATTAAAGTCATGTGGTTTTTAAAACGGGCAGACCATCTATCCCTCGAGGAGTTTAGGTCCTGGTGGCTAGATAGCCACATCGATCTCGTCCTCAGCTTACAGAAAGATCATCTCTACAAATACACCGTCAGCATCCGTGAATCTGATCAGGACACACTTCCAGGCAACACCGATGTGAATTTTGATTGGGATGGATGCGCCGAACAATGGTTTGAAACGGAAGCTGACTTTAATGCTGTCTACGGGAATCCGACACCGAGCGAGTCTCGCGAAGATAGCCATAATCACGTCAGTAAAATGGCGAGGATGATTGTGAGAGAGACTGCAGTCGTTACCCCTGACTGATAGTCTCGATAGCTTTCGCTGGCTAACAGCGCAAAATTTGATTACCGCCCACGTAGAGGAATTATGAGTGGGTGGTCATGAAAGAA
>JBCBGR010000211.1:0-4845 GCA_038526555.1 Pseudomonadota bacterium | reverse complement strand
CATATTTTTTATTGTAGTGGAGCGGCCAGGGGTCATCCTCTCGACCGTTGGGATCGATCCAAGGGGCGTTTTGACTCGTCCCGGCGGGTTGCTTGCCATCATTATCAAACTGCCAGGGGTTCGGGCCGTTTTGCGGTTCAAGCCAAAGCGTGTTGCCTAACCCTTCAACCATGATCTTGGGGTCGGTTTTTTGGTCATCCATACAATCGGGAAGGACGAAGCGACCGCCTCTCCATTCAAAATCATATTCGATTTTGGCGGCGCCTTCGGGGCGTCTGTAATGCGTATTTTCTTCCTTGGCCAACTCGGTTGAGAAGAGAACGATTTTATATTTGCCGTCCTTCATATCATCATATGTGAGCTTGCCCGTATCATTGACACGGCTGCTCATGGGGTCGGCATCATGGGCGTATTTCGTAAAGCGCGTGGACTTGTAGACGAGGTCATGACGCGCCTGCAACGGCATATCGATATAGGCAATGCTGTCGGTATTATCCTCGTAGTAAAGATGGCCGAAGATGCGCTGCTCACTGCTGTCAAATTGTGGCAATGGGTTGCGGTGGTAGAGCATCAGCCATAGCGGAACGTCCTTGTTCGCGATCTTCATCGGCACGCGCTGATGCTCATTGAAGGTAATGCCGAGATATTTTTGATGCGGTCCGTTGAGCCGCATGATGGTCTTCATATCAGCATAGCGGTCCGGGTTGGGCACGGCCTCGACCTCCGCCTCCATGCCATAGATGGTATCTTCAGCAATTTTGAAGATGAACGCATAGCGACCGGCTTCAAGGCGGGAATTATGGTTCAGAAGATCCTTATTGGTTGTCAGACCCGCCTGCACATCAACAGTCGCGTAATGAGTGATCTCTGATTGCGGTTGTGCGAACATCCAATGATCCGCGATCATCTCACCATCCTTGTGGATCTCTAGGTGGAGCCGCTGCTCATAATTTGCTGGATTATTGGAGCGATCCCAATTGATTGCTTTACCGTTCACGTCCTTCTTAGGGAGGAAGGCAAAGAAGAAGTTTTGCCAGGAATATTTGCCGTTTGGCTGGAATTTAAGCTCTTCAAGGGCTGCGCCCCAGATCAATCTGGGCTTCACACCGCCATAATCCACGGCCGGGAATTCTGGGGCCTCGATCGCGCGGACCTCTGTCAGCTTCATGAACGCGTCATAATGCGCAGGATCATGCTCACGCAGGCTACATAGCTCCATCAGCTCCTGTATTTCCCCCATCACGGACATGTCGCCACGTTCCGCTAAGAGGGCCTGCTGTTTGGCCATCATGCGTTTGTGCAAAACGTCATAGTCGATCATAGTCGTCCCCTTGGACACAGAATGAACCCCGATGTGTCCAAATTCATAGGCGGAGACATGATGCAGCCAAACACCACAAAGCTGGTGTTACTTCCCGCAGTTGACGCCATAAATGTGGGTCATAGGATCGCGCCTGGCAGTTGAGCGTGAGTGGCGAACGGAGTGACCGATGGCGGAACAGCAAATCGTAACCCCAAACGACTCATCTTTCTGGAAGGGGTCTTGGCGCTCAACAATAGAAGAACTTCCGAACATTGTTTGGCTGATTCTTGCAGTTTTGGTGGGACAGGCGATTTTCTGGATTATTCTGAAACCGATCGTCATAGGCTCGTTGACACCGTCCTTTGCCACAATCGAAGGGGTAGATTTCGAGACGGCAAATCTTGAAGCGCCCACGTTAGACGCCGTCCAGCAAGCACAGTTCGAGGTATTAGAAGAACTGCCAGGCTGGCATTGTTGTGAAAGTGGGTATCGTGCCCTGCGTTACGCGATCGTGCTTGATGAGGTTCCCCCGACAGGCATTGGTATCGTGACCGGGGTCAGGGCAGATAATTACATGATCTACGCCAATGGGCATTTTGTGGCGGGCGAGGGGCGGATGACCCTGCCTGATCACACGTTTCATACTATGCGAACACAAGCGCATCAGATTGCGGCACCCATACTCACTGAGGGTCGCAATCAGGTTACCGTCATTATGGTTCGCGATGGCATACCCTATTTTGACTACTACCCCCCGGCCATAGGTGAGTTCTTGTCTGTTCAGGACAATATGCAGCGCACTGAATTCCTGACACATGATTATGAATTTCTGCTGCTCTCAGCCCTTACGCTCGTCTCGGTTTTTGCGCTCATATTCTTCTGGATATCGGGCTTTGACCGGAGCGCCTTCTGGCTATTTCTCCTATCGGGCGCACTGGCCCTCACGACGCATTATTATGGCTGGTTTGATCCGCCCTTTAATGGTCAGATACGCATCACCTACTTCATTATCATTTCCATGCTCGTTCATTTCGCTTGGTTTGGCTGGGCGGATGCGTGGTCGCGCAAGACTTATCGCTGGATATTGCCTATTGCTTTTATTGTCTTTGCAGTCGCCATTATCGTTATCATCGCAGCGCTGGCTTTTCTGCCATCTGGCAAGGGATATGATCTGGCGACCAGCGTCTTACATAATTCTGGCATCGCTTTTTCTATTGCGACAACCTTACGCCTGCTTTGGAGTTTCCGGGATCTAGAAGAGAGGCGCTTTGCAGAAGCCGCCATTGCGTTACTGCTGATGATGCTGTTCGCGATTCAGGCATTCACGGAACTGACGCAGGCCCTCAACTTTGGATATGCCGTCCGCATGCAGCCCTTCCTGATTATTGGGATCGCAGCCGCTTTTTTTGCCCGGCGCGTGACACTGTTTCGATCATCTGCGCAGATCAATGCATTGCTACAAGACCAGCTTGATGAGCGTACGGCTGAACTCGCCACGGCTCATAAGCGGGAGAAGGAACTGGTACGCCAGCAAGCGCTGGATGAAGAACGTCAAAGGATCATGCGTGACATGCATGACGGCCTTGGCAGTCATATGATGTCTCTCATGATGATGGCGCGCAGGGGGAAAGGCGAGCCCGCAGATTTTGCCGAAGGCTTGCAGTCCGTGATCGATGAAATGCGCCTCATGATCGTATCCATGGACTCTGTGGGCGATTCCTTGCGGGCGGGGCTGACTGTCTTTCGCAAACGGGTACTAGCGCGCGCAAAGGAAGCTGGCGTCTTGATCCGCTGGGAAGAAGATGACGGGATCACATTTCCCACATATTCACCCAGTGAAGTGTTGCAAATCTTCCGTATCCTCCAGGAAGCGGTCACGAATGCGCTCAAACATTCGCATGGTAATGAGATCGCTGTGCAAATATCAGAAACTGGTCAGCCTGCGGACAGCGTGTTGATCGCAATAACAGATAACGGTGACGGCTTTGATGCCGTATCTGAGGGACAACAGCCGCTGAGTCGTCGTGGCTTGCGTAATATGAGGCAGCGTGCTGAGGCCATAGGGGCTGGTCTTGAAGTCACGTCATCAGACGCGGGAACAGGCGTCAATCTTGTTCTGAGCGGCGACCCATCATAGAAGGCTTGTAACCCAATTATGACATTGCCCCATATTTATGGCTCGCCATTCCGGTGCATTCTGGCCGATTGTGCCTATTTACGGACGTTAAAGGGACTCGCGGCATGACAAGCGACCCAGCACTTTCAAGCGCTTTTAAAACAAGCCGTGTGGCTATTTTGGAAGATGACCCCAATGTGCTGGAGAACTTCATGGCCATCCTCACCGCGCATCCGGGATTTGATGTGGCCGGGGTCGCATCAAGCGTGTCTGACGCGCGGGCGCTCATTGATCTGCGACCTGATCTGTTCTTGCTCGATGTCGGTTTGCCGGACGGGAGCGGATTGGACTTAGTTCCGGATATTAAGGGGGCGGGCGACGCCGCACCCAAAGTCCTGATCGTTACATCCTTTGGGGATCGGCACACGGTTGTCAATGCGATCCGGGCCGGGGCAGACGGTTACCTGCTAAAAGACAGTAGCCCGGAAGAACTGATCGAAGGGATGGAAGTGACCTTGTCAGGCGGCGCGCCCGTCTCCGCGGCGGCGGCTGTTTTTCTGATTGAATATCTGCGCGGCGCACCCGCAAAGGAAGAGATCGAATCTGTTCCCCATAAAGATGATGTGCAGCTCAAAGAACGCGAGATCGAATTACTCAATCTCTTCGCGCGCGGTCTCAGCTATAAAGAGGCGGCGAGCGCCATGGGTATCGCGCCAGCGACGATCAATAATTACGTCAAAAGCGTCTACAGCAAACTCGCTGTCCATTCCCGCAGTGAGGCCGTCTACGAAGCCGTCAAAACAGGGCAATTAAAGCTGTAGACCAAGCGTGTTCTCGCAAACCTTGAGGCGCACCATATTTATGGTGCGCCTCTCAGAGTCTGACCCAGACATCTGGTTAGAACGGATCGGCCGATTATCGCATCCTGATCCCGATTATAGTCTTTCGGGAGTCCGCAAATGGTCCGTTCGCTTAAGCAGCCCCTGTTGCTTTTATCGTCATTCGTTACGTCCTTAGCGCTGAGCTTTGGATCTGTCGCGCCAGCGTCGGCTGCGACAGGAGCACTGGTGGCGGGACCGACGGTAACTGATTTTCCTGCCATTAATTCATGTCGCTTTAACGCCAACTTTAGCGTGACAGGAACCGCAGCGGACAGTGTGGGTGGGAGTGATCAATTCCGCGCTATCGTTACAGATGCAACTAATGCTGACTTTGGCAGTACAAATGGCATCCTTGCTCCCTCTAATACGGGAACGCTGGCTGCGGCGATCCCCGTTTCTTCCACATCTGGACGCAGGCAATATGAAATTGCGCTTCAGGATGTGTTTGGTCCGTTAACAGGTAACGGACCTCCCGCTGACCTTGTTCGTGTGAGCGTACCACGACCAGCGCTAATAGCGGCAGGAGGCAATTGTCTTGACCTCGC
>JBCBGR010000210.1:0-4871 GCA_038526555.1 Pseudomonadota bacterium | reverse complement strand
CTTTGGCAACCGATGACCCATCGCCTTCACACTGAGCATAAAGCGACGGAAAATTGCGATAGCCGCCGTAAGCTTTTTCGGTAAAAGTTGCAGACCGATTATAATTAAAACCGCCGGCAGCAGTTTCTTTGTGTCTTATAATATTGGCGGTTGTTTGCCGTTCCGAAGGTGTCGTCAAACGGAATACGTCTAAGAACATCGGGGTTTTTTCGGTCTTCATTTCTCTTTCCTAAGCTAAGAACCTATCCCCTACGTTTCTCCTGCGAAAGTAATCTCGTATTTTATCATTAGGGATTTTCATCCCTGGAGCTTCTCCTCTTTCGCCCGCTTCCCAGACCTCTGTCCATGGTGAGTCCTGAACATGTGTCATATCACTCAGTTCAAACGGATGATAAGATCCGTAAGCGACTAAGACAGAATCTAAGAACTCTTGGACTGTAGCAGGAAAGCTCTCGTTTGCAAATATGTACGACTTTTGTTCTATCGAAAACTTCTTAGCGCGTGTGGATATTAACGAACCGGAACAAGATTTGAACGAATCATAAAGTACGCGAACTACAGGTCCATGCTGCCATGCTTCGAAGGATTGACCAATTAGGGGCCTATCATGTTGTGCGAGATGCCAGCCGTGAGCAAAGTATACTATCTTTAGTAATGATGTGATGGATAGGCGAATGCCTTTTCTATCAGCAGTATCCAAGAGATAGTTTGCAACATCCCTTACATCATATGGAGGTTGAGCAGTCACATTATTTACTACCATATGATGCGGAACAAATAAAGAACAAATTAGTCCGCGTCCATCCTAAGCGCCGCAATAAACGCCTCCTGCGGGATTTCTACCTTCCCGAACTGGCGCATCCGCTTCTTCCCCTTTTTCTGCTTATCCAGCAGTTTCCGTTTGCGCGACGCGTCGCCGCCATAGCATTTGGCGGTCACGTCTTTGCGCATCGCGGCGATGGTTTCGCGGGCGATGACTTTGCCGCCAATGGCCGCCTGGACGGGGATTTTGAACAGGTGGCGCGGGATCAGGTCTTTCAGCCGTTCACACATTTGCCGCCCGCGGCCTTCTGCATTGCTGCGGTGTACGAGCATGGACAGGGCATCGACCGGATCGCCATTCACGAGGATCGACATTTTCACGAGGTCGCCTTCGCGGATGCCGATGGCCTGATAGTCAAAGCTCGCATAGCCTTTGGACACGCTTTTCAGGCGGTCATAGAAATCAAACACCACCTCGTTGAGGGGGAGTTCATATTCCACCATCGCCCGGCCATTAATGTAGGACAGGTTGGTCTGAATACCGCGGCGGTCCTGACACAGTTTCAGGATGGAGCCGAGATGTTCGTCCGGCGTCATGATGGTCGCCTTGATCCAGGGCTCTTCGATATTTTCGATCTTCATCACGTCCGGCATATCAGCCGGGTTATGAAGCTGCATGGAGGTGCCGTCTTTCAGGTTCAGCGTGTAGACGACAGACGGCGCCGTGGTGATCAGGTCGAGGTCAAACTCGCGCTCCAGCCGCTCCTGAATGATTTCCAGGTGTAGCAGGCCGAGGAAGCCGCAGCGGAAGCCAAAGCCGAGCGCGGCGGATGTTTCCATCTCAAAGCTGAAGCTCGCATCATTCAGGCGCAGGCGGCCCATGGCGGCGCGAAGGTCTTCAAAGTCCGCGGCGTCGACCGGGAAGATGCCGCAGAAGACGACGGGCTGCGCGGGCTTAAAACCGGGCAGGGGCTTGTCTGTCGGGCGTTTATCCTCAGTAATTGTATCGCCGACAGCCGCGTCCGCCACTTCCTTGATGGATGCGGTCAGGAAGCCGACTTCGCCGGGGCCGATGGACTTCATGTCAGTCGGCTTGGGCTTGAACACGCCGACCTTATCGACCGTGTAGCTGGCGCCCGTATTCATGGTGCGGATGCGGTCGCCTTTTTTGACAGTCCCTTCGATCACGCGAAACAGCACGACCACGCCCATATATTGATCATACCACGCATCGACGAGCATGGCCTTGAGCGGCGCGTTCGGATCGCCCTCGGACGGCGCGGGCAGGCGCGTGGCGATGGCTTCCAGCACCTCTTCAATGCCGAGGCCGGTTTTGGCCGACGCTTCCACCGCATCTGACGCATCAAGGCCGATGACGTCTTCAATCTGCTGCTTCACCCGGTCGGGTTCCGCGGCGGGCAGGTCGATCTTGTTCAGGACGGGGACGATCTCGTGGTCATGTTCAATGGCTTGGTAGACATTGGCGAGCGTCTGCGCTTCCACGCCTTGGCTTGCGTCGACCACGAGGATGGAGCCTTCGCAGGCCGAGAGCGAGCGGGACACTTCATAGGCGAAGTCCACATGGCCCGGCGTGTCCATCAGATTTAGAATATAGTCACTGCCGTCCTTGGCTTTATATTCCAGCCGCACGGTCTGCGCTTTGATGGTAATCCCGCGCTCCTGCTCAATATCCATATTGTCGAGCACTTGCTGCGACATTTCCCGCTCCGACAGGCCACCGCAATGCGCAATCATGCGATCGGCCAGCGTGCTCTTCCCGTGGTCAATATGCGCCACGATGGAGAAATTTCGGATTTTAGACTGATCTGTCATCTCGTGGCAGTTAAGGACGAGCTCCCACTTTCGCAAGCGCTTTGGGCGGTGACGAATGCGCGCGGGGGTGGTGTGCCGAGGTCAGTGTCGGAGCGCGGAGGCCCGGTCGAGCAAATGAAAGTCTGGTATAACCCGATGAAAGTGGTTGTTGGCCTATCTTCAAGCCACGGTAATGTTTTGAGGCGCTCAAGTTTATAGACGGGTCAAAGTTTGGATTTGACCCAAAGCGAACATAAGAAGAGTGGCTGTTGTCGCCCAAAACCAGCCGCTCAAAGACTCTAGGAATGAATAAACGAAAAATCATATATCCATGGACCGCTATCGGACCTTATAGCGGTCACCACGTGATTAGGTCTGTTTTGACTGTCCATATTGACATTGGGTGTCCGCATTCGCCAGCCGCTTCAAACGATTATTCATTCGCTCGTCAGTGCCATCAGTCACTTGGCGAAATGACGGTTTCGAAAAAAAGCTCAGCCGCGCCCTGATAAATGTCTCGGCGCTGGAGGTCCGTGAAATTCACGTGGCCCGCCGTTCCCTCAACCAGGAAGAGCACGGCCGTTGCGCCAGCGGCCTCATAGGCCGGCACCACGTTGCAAGCCCCTGAGACCTCAAGCCCGGTGAAGCTGGCTCCTTCCGGGGAAGTGTCGCAGGGCACCACCGGATCAAACTCTTCATGGGCCGCATAGAGGAGCGCCGAGCCTGCATCGACAGTGGCCAGATCAAGCACGGCGCCCGAAAGCGGCATGGCGCCCTGCACCACGGACGACACAGCGTCATTCTCCCCAACCGTGCCATACACACCGCCATTAGCGTCAAGGAAATTTGCCAGAGCTTGGCGTGAAATCGGATCACTAGGATCCAGCGTCACCGCCAGCATGGCCATGACACCGCCGGCGGATTCCCCGCTCACAAAGATGGCGTCAGGGCGGATGCCGCGTGGATTATTGCCCTCGCCTTCGGCACGCAGGAACCGGACGGCGGCGAACATATCATGTGTCGCCATGATACCTGCAACGGCAAGCTCGTCGGCATCAAGGGGGACGCCTCCGAGGACGCGGTAGTCCATGGTCACAGCGACATAGCCGCGACAGGCAAATTCCTCAGCGATTGGTTCTACTGATTCCCGTTCCTGCTCCTGAAAGCCGCCGCCGGAGGCGACAATCATTACGGGCCGGTCCGTCTCTGTGTCGCCAGCAGGCGTATAAACCGTGAGTAACAAGGCCTGGCCATCGACAGTGGCGAAGGCGATATCCCGTTCAACCTCAAGAGACGTGAAAAATTGGTCGCGGTAGCGCATCGGATCGCCGACTTCTGCGACATTGGTCACAGTGACGCCGATCGAAAGGGTCTCGCTCAGCCCGCCGGGGTCGCTCGCCTGAAGACCGGCGGCATAGATATTATCGCCATTAGCGTCGCCAGGAGTTTCAAAGTCAGGTGCCATCGCAAACCTGAGTGCGCCGGTAGCAGCATCAAAGGTAAAGGCATTGGCATCATCGCCGGTGAACGAGAAGCTCAGCGTATCCCCGTCCAAATCGCTGGCTTGGATCATCGCGAGCGTCGCTGCGGTGTTCTCCTCGACGCTGATGTTGATCGGTGTCGTCGAGAAACTCGGGGCGCGGTTTTGTGGGTTTTCTGGCAGGCTGTCATTGCCGTCACCGGAGCAAGCGACGAGGCCAAGGGCAAGGAGCGCGATATATGATTGTGTCAGAGTCATGGAGTTTTGCGTTTCTGTGGTTGTTTAGATGAAGGTCTTCGAGAGTGGGTCGAAATTGCCGAGGCCCGGAAGGGCTGATGAGAGTTCGGCTTCGGTAAGACCGAACCAGCGACCCAGCTCGGCGGCATAGCGGTCGACCGCCACCGAAGGGATCAACCGACCGCCGCCACTGTCGGCTGCGTGGCCGAGGGTCGGGGGCGGTAGCGAGCCATAAATATCGCCGCCTTTGACCGCGCCGCCAAGCACGATCTGGTGACCGCCCCAGCCATGGTCGGTACCATCGCCATTCACCGAGAGCGTACGGCCAAAGTCCGATGCGGTGAACAAGGTCACATCGCGGGACAGACCGAGCGCTTCCATCGCGGTCTGGAAGGCCGCCAGTGCCCCATCGATCTGAGAAAGCAGTTGTGGCAGCGCACGGGCCTGTGCGTCATGCGTGTCAAAACCTCCAAGGCCGACGAAGAATACCTGACGCGAGGCAAAGAGCCGATCGCGAATATTGATCGTTTCCGCCACAGCCTTGAGCTGAGCGCCAAGGGGTGTCACGGGAAAGCTTGCG
>JBCBGR010000209.1:0-4874 GCA_038526555.1 Pseudomonadota bacterium | reverse complement strand
CGTGATCAGGACTGTCTCAGAGGAGAGCGGTTCGTAAGTACTCGGGAAGGCTTTCGGCAAAACAAAGGCGTTTGTTTCGCTCTCTTCTTCAGGTGCTGCCGTGCAGGCGGCGAGTATGGCGGCCGATAAGAGAGCTATGTATTTTAACAGTTTCATGACTGCGCAGTAGCGACGCAGACAAAATACGCAACCCTAGTCAAAGGTCGTATTAACTTCGAGCGCCTCTTTTAATCGCGAGCGATAATCATCGCGCGTAATTTCAATCGCGCCGAGTGAGGCTAGATGATCCGTCATAAACTGGGCATCGAGAAGGATAAACCCTTTCTCCCGTAGCCGTGCGATCAGGTGCATCAGCGCGAGTTTTGAGGCATTGGTTTGCGTTGAAAACATGCTTTCGCCGAAAAACGCGCCGCCTTGGCTCACGCCATAAAGGCCCCCGACTAATCGATCTTCATCCCAAACTTCGACGGAATGGGCCTCTCCACGCTCATGCAGAACCGTGTAGAGCCACTGAATGCCATAGCTGATCCAGGTCTCGTTTCTCAGCTCTGCGCACGCTTCAATGATAGCGGGGAAATTCTTGTTGATCGTAACGTTTAGGGATGTCTTGCTGGCAAACTTCCGCATCGATTTTGATGGGCTAAAGCTCTCAATCGGGAAGATCGCGCGCTGTAAGGGCTCCATCAGGTAGAAGTCGGTCGAGTCACGCTGATCGGCCATCGGGAAAACCCCGCGGCGGTAGCACTCTATCAAATCATCCGGGCCGAAGCCGCTCACTGATCAGGCTGCGCTTTCAACTTTGCTTTGAGCTTGCGGACGTCCTCAGCCCAGAGAAAGCCGAAAGAGACCGCGCCATCACGTGTGTGCACGGCATGATGCAGGCGATGCGCCTGAACAAGGCGCTTCATGTAAGCGCCTCGCGTTTTGACGAAGAAGGGCCAGCGTTGGTGGACGAGCCCATCATGAACAAAGGCGTATAGAAGCCCGTATATCGTCAGGCCGAGTGCGACAAACCAAAGTGGTGTCCACCAGAGTGATCCGGATATGAACAAAGCCGCAGCAATCACGGAGAAACAGACCGCATAAAGGTCGTTCTTTTCAAACGGACCTTCCGTCTCGCGGTGGTGGCTCTCGTGCCAGCCCCAGCCAGGGCCATGCATAATATATTTGTGGATCGCCCACGCGAAGATTTCCATGAAGATAACGGAAAGAATGACGATGGCAATCGCGGCCCAGATACTCATGACAGCGTCTCTTTTGGACTCAGCGTTTGTGCTTTGCGAGCCGGAAGCCGCCACCAAGGCTCATGCGGGTAAAGGTGATGCTCGTGATGATAGCCAAAGTGAAAGCACGTCAGCAGTGATAACCACTGCGGGTAATCATTGGACCGCGACAGGTGCTCGTCTGCGAATGGTCCTGAATGACGATGAGTCAGAAAGGTGCCAAAATAGAAAAGCTGCACAGATGAGAGAATTGCAGGCACGGCCCACATGACCACAAGGTTCGGGTAGGGGGCGCCAAGCAACAGATAAATGACGCTAATCCCGGATAGAATGACGATCTGCTTCCAGGAGAAATACTCACGGAAGAATTTTAAGTACCAGGGCCAGAAATCGTTGGGATTGTTAGAATTGAAATCCGGATCTTCGGCCGTGCCAGGTGTGGCGTGATGCTGATGGTGCGCCGTGCGCATACGGTCCCAGTTAAAGCCCGCATACCACAGGAGGATAATTCGCCCCGTCCAATCGTTGAGCGCCTTATTTTTCGGCGCAAAAGAGCCGTGCATCGTGTCATGCGCCACAATGAACAGACCGGTGTAAAGCCAGATTTGAGCAAGAATCAGAACGACCGTCAGCCAGATGGGATCGCCAATCGTGTGAAAAAATAGCGCATAGGCATGTGTTACCAGCCAGGCGGAAGCCATAAGCGCGGCATAAAGTGGCCCGCGATTGCCCGTGCGTATGGTGTTAGTCGTTGAGATGTGAGATCCTAGTCAAATTCAAGACTTACATAGACCGTTCGAAACGCGGTTAAAAGCGCTCCTTTTGTCTCAGTCATTCGCTCGCGTATACTTAAGTTAAAAGTCTCGAAGAAAAGAAAACTGTCGGTCAATTAGCGTGTTCAAAGTCGAGGCATTATTCAGCCCGGCTCTGACTAAGGCCATCTTGGCATTATCCAGATAGGTCTCCAGCATGGATTTAGTCTCGCTAAGACTGTGCTTGGCGACCAAGGTTGTTTTGCCAACGTCCCGTGCCGCCGTTTTCCCACTTTCTTCAGGGGTTTGCAGAATATCCTTCACGTCATCCAAAAGTTGGAATGCTAATCCAATCTGTCGTGAAAAGTCCTTGAGAGCGGCGCGTTGTGCGGCTGGGCTATCCGCAATGATGGCGGCTGCATCGGCGGCGAAATCGAAGAGGGCTCCCGTCTTGAGGCGGTTAACGCGTTCAATTTCAGACGTGGTCGCCTGTCCCGTATTGTCCAGATCAGCAATTTGTCCCGCAATCAGCCCGCTTGATCCCACGGCATAAGACAGAAGGTCGCAAAGCTCTGTGCGCTGCTCTGTTGAGAGGGTATTGTTGCGCGCGATGACCCCGAAAGATCGATTAAGAAGGGCGGTCGCCGACAGGATGGCCGTGCTTTCGCCGAAGGCGATATGGGTGGTCGGTCGGTTACGCCGCAAAGCTGCATCATCCATACAGGGGAGGTCGTCGAGGATGAGCGACGCTGCGTGGACCATTTCAATCACACAACCGACTTCGAGGGCCGCCTCAATTAGCGCCTCATCCGCGTCACAGCCTGTTGTCAAAAGGACGGTGAGAAGTGGACGAAACCGTTTGCCCGGTGAGAGGAGCGCGTGCCTTTGCGCTTCGTGGAGAAGGCGCGGCCATGTCTCCTCACTTGGGACGAGGCCTGCAAGACAGGTTTCAATTCGACCTTTCAGCGGATCAATGATGGAATCGTCAGGGCGCTTATTATGAAGGGCAGTCACACTCATAGCACTGTCATCGCACAACCAACGCTATGCCGCTAGTCAACCATCCGCTTTTCATTGATCAGTTTGAGGAGTTCGGCAGCCGCTTTCGCATCACACAGCGCGCGGTGATGCTGTGTCAGATCAATTTCAAAATCACGGCATAAATTCTTCAAAGAATAGGATTTATGGCCCGGATATAGGCGCCGCATAGAGGCGCAAGTGCAGAGTTTGGGATAGCGAAACCGCTGGTCGATCATCTCATACTCAGCCGAGATAAACCCATAATCAAAATTGACATTGTGCGCGACGAAAATGGACTCGCCCATAAAGTCACGGAACCGTTCAGCAACTTCAACAAAGAGTGGCGCACCAGCGACCATTTCCTCCGAAATCCCGGTGAGTCGGGTTATGTTAGGCGGAATACTTCGTTGAGGATTTAAGAGAGTCTGAAACTCATCAACGATCTCGCCGCCAATCATTTTAACGGCGCCAATCTCCGTCAGGCGGTGAAGCCCGGCGCGCCCGCCAGTCGTTTCGACATCGACAATGACGTAAGGCTGATCCGGATCGACCGCCCAGTTCACTTTGACGATTTGTGTTGCAAATCCAGCTTGGGTGAGTTGCCGCAGGCGCGTGAGTTGATTGCGGCGCAGACTGTCGCCTGAGGTTTTGACCTCCACAAAGCGCACACGGCCATCATCGATCAGCATCAGGTCTGGAAAGCCGTCCTTGGTCCCGCGCCAATCCTGCGCCATCGCTCGCAACATTTTTGCAACACCGCCGCGTGGCGCATGAACAATGAGTGATTGAATGCGATCCAGAGACCGCGATCCCCAATGGATCAGGACGTTATCTTGGCCATAATAAAGCGACAGCGTCTTGAGCAGGTCCAGCATGACGAGGGAGGGTTGATCGAGCCGATCCAAGCGACGCTCAATCTCTTCACGATGTGCGGTGTAAAATTCGCCGGATTTCAGGATGGGTGGCAGGCGAGAGGGCGAGGGGGTGCTGTCATGCAGAAGGTCCCAAAAGACTAGCCCAAAGAGGGTTCGCCAGGGAACATTTTCTGTCCGATAGGCATCGATCCCTTTCGCTTTGTAATGCCTCAGAGCCGCGCGCTCAGGCACATTTCTATAAGCTTCGTCCAGCGTGATTTCTGTCGCTGTCCGCAGGAGGTCTGTTGTGGCGGATGTGCGCTTCTGGTGGAACTTCCGCGCATAAAAGTCTTCGGCGAAATCGGCTTCCTGATCAGAGGCCGGGTTTTCGATCATCGCTTCGAGGCGATCTTTGCACCAATCGCGGTCCGTCTCCTGATTTCGTTTCCAGCGGATACGCACCACGCGCTCATTGCTGATCGGGGCGTCGCTCTGTGAGTAGAGCGCCAGCGCATCCTCAGTAGATCCATGCCGTTCGGACCATCCCCCAAGTTTTTGAAGAAGCTTATCACGATTGCGGGTCGATTGATCACAGGTCGGCTGCGGCCAGTTCTTTTTCTCATCAATCAGGCTCTGAATGGTTTGGTCCGTCCCATACCGAAAGTCATTCAAAGCCTGCGCGTAGAAAAAGGCTGTCCGCGCTTCGTCCACATCGTCAAAGGTCGGTCCATCAGATCGGTCCTCAAAGGGTCTGACTAAACCCAGATCGCGGTGGGTGAGGGTTTGCAGATTGTCTTCGATGCGCCCAAAATAGAGGAAGAGCAGATATTTCAGATCATCGCGATAGCCTTGGCCCACATAGCGCTCCGGAATACTGGCGTCGTCTGGGTCAATCCCGCGATAGGCAACATCCACCAGCTCTGCTTTTTTCCAGCTTTTCTTGAAGGTCGTTTCGCAAAGGCGATCCGCCATGAAGAGGGTCAGATCTGGTTTAGTTAGACTGCTTAACCAATCCAGATAAAGAG
>JBCBGR010000208.1:0-4875 GCA_038526555.1 Pseudomonadota bacterium | reverse complement strand
GTGACTGCATCAACTCTTGATAGACTGTGTTCGGTCCAACACGACGACCGCCAATGGCTTGCCCATTACCCGCCTGTTGAAAAGCACGAAGCTCTTGAATTTCCAACTGTTTCTGACGCACAGGGTCAGAGTTCGGCAGATACTTCGCGAGGAGCTGCTTCAGCTCTAACTCCGCCTGCGCAATGCGGTTCGACGCACGGTCATCGACGTAAAGATTAATCTCCGCAGGGGTTTGACGCAGTTGATCCTCGACCGTTGCCAAGGAGCGCTCTGTTTCAACAATTTGCGCACGAAGCGTGTTCAGAGAGGCCCGCAGGTCTTCGGTTCGTTTGCTGGCGCCTGTCTGTTCAGAGGTGAAATCTGAAATGCCGTTTTTAGAGAGGAAGCTGGCCATACGGCGCTCATTCGCGCGTAGCTGCTCCTCTGTTTCCTGACGACGCTCTGAAATGACTTCACCCGCCCCATCGATAAAGATGGACCGACGATACTGCATATAGGCATCCATCAGCGCATTCAGCGTGGAGACGGCCATTTCTGGGTCTTCGTGCTTGAACGACATGTCGATAATGGACGAGCGCGGACGCGCAGACACGCCATAAGACATGTCCATTTTCTTGCGTAACTCCATATAGGCAAGCTGATAGCCCGTTGATCCTTCTGGGAAGGACGCCATTTTCTGCGCAATCCGCTTATCAAAAGCCATTAAGCCGCCAGGACCGTCAGCAATCTGCTGGATGACCTGATCCATGACTTCAGGGTTCTTGATAATGGCTAGCTCATTCAGCGTGATCGTATCCGGCGTTTGCATCAGGCTCGACTGACCCTGCGTACCCGCCACGGGCTGATAAACATACTCATCACCGAGTTGGACCATGATAGTCCCCTCGCCGGTGTAGGTGCGTTTGAAATCAGCCGTCAGGAACCAAGACCCCACGACACCAATGAAGAAGAGTGGGATAACCCACAGCATCTGGCGCATCAGAGAGCCAAACATCGCGCCAAGTTTTATATTGGGGACACCATTAGCGTAATCACCGACAGTCAAGTCTGCCGCACGCGGTGCTGCAGGCATAGACACAGGCTGCGCTGGGGCCGCGGGGCCTTTCGCTTTCCTGCTTTTCCGTGTCAGCATCCTGCCAGCCTTTTCATGCACACTCCGGAGCTGGAGTGAGTCGAAACCTCAATGCCGTGGGAGATTTAACAATTCCTTATCCATTTTTGTTAACTAAACGCTCAACGCAGTTTTTCGCCTGGAAGATCCATGAGCGCACGCCAACGGACATCGAAAATCCCGCAGATCGCCCTTTTGGCCTCTGCGATTGGGCTCTATTTCTTTGTGGCTGATGCTCAGGCGCAGTCCCGCTATGGCGGACAGGTTGCAGCCCCTCATCCTCAGACTGTTCAGCAAGCCCCGCAGATACGCAATCGCTACAACATGCCCGTCCCACAGGGACAAAAGCCATGGACGAGTGCGCGCTGGAACGAAATTCTGTTCGGAAAAAAGCCTGAACCTAAAATGCAGTCGCCGATCCTGTTCGGCCAATTTCAGCAATGGGTGGATTGGGAACCGGAATACACGCTGGTTCCGGGTGATCAGCTTGATATTGTTGTCGGCTCTGCGCCAGAGCTCTCACGGACACTGACGGTAGGCCCTGATGGGCGCGTCGTAATGCCGATGAGCGCGCCGATTATGGCAGCAGGTCGGACATTCACAGACCTGCAAATGGCGTTGATGGCGGAATTAGGGAAGCAATTGCGCGATCCACGCGTCTCTGTGACGCCGCGCGCTTATGCGCCAGAACAGATTTTTGTGGGCGGCGAAGTGGGCCAGCCCGGCACTTACACGCTCAATTCGCGGATTGGCGCGCTGGAAGCTATCTTCACAGCGGGCGGATTACGGCCATCAGCCAAATCCGAACACGTCGCCGTTTTGCGTCGCTCACCACAGGGCGGTATGATGATGCGGACAGTCAATATTCGCGGCGGTCTGCGCGATATTTACAGCTTTAACGACACGGTGCAGCTGCTTCGCGGCGATATTGTCTTTGTGCCGCAGAACACGCTCGCAGAAGTCGGACAGTTCGTCCAAGCCTTCCGCAATACGCTACCAGTTGATTTCAACCTGAGCTATCAGTTTGGCGCTGGCGGCGGTAACGGCACAACAGTGATTACGCCTTAAAAGGCCCTCACTTGAAGCTGTGTCAAAACCTAGCTTTAAGCGGCGAGGCTTTCCCGGTTTTCCGCTAACCAACCGCGCGCTGCGCGCTGAGCGAGTGTCAGATCTTCTGCACTCATCTCCATCTTCAGCTCTTCGCGGTAAGCTTTTGCTGGGGCTGAGCCCATCATCGCAGCCAAGCTGAACCATTTGTGCGCTTCGACATAGTCTGCACCGCGATCCTCAACTTCTGTAGAATAGATCAACCCCAGCTTAAACAGGTCTTCCTGCGTTGCGGCGGTGACAATCGCGTCTGACGCTTCTTTCACTTCCAATAATGTATAGGCCATGACGCCCTCCATTCTTTTACCATTCACGCCGACGGGATCATGTGACCTGATCCTCATCGGATGGTTGGACTTTGCGGAAGTGCACCTAACAAGCGGTAAACAAAAACAGCCTTAATACTGATTTATTCTTGTTACTGAGCGTTATTATAAGGTTACGATTAGTATAAAATTATTTCTATACTTATATAAATCAGCAACAGTGCTATAGAATCGAGATTCAAAGCAAGTATGCCAGTTCACCTTTCGGTGACAAAAAAGATCACAAAAAACGACTTAAGGATAGAATTTAGCGACCTCAGACAGCGGCGCGCGGTCTGAATAGAGCGAATTGACGTGCGCATCCGGGTTTGGATAGCCCAATGCCATCCCGACAAGCACATGATGGCCTTCGGCAATATCTAGGACTTCGTGGCTAACACTCGACCAGTTCCGCCACCAGCCTTGCGGCGCTGTATGCAGCCCGTTTTCGCGGGCCAGCAGCATGATCGACTGCAGCAGAATGCCAATATCCATGTGTTGCGGCATCTCAAGACGGGTATCTCCCGTGAATATCAGGCCCACAGGCGCGCCGAAGAAGCGCGCATTCTCCGCAAACCAACGTAAGCGCGCAGGCTTATCTTCGCGTGGAATGCCCAGCAGCGCGTACATGTCTTCGCCGAGCTTGTAACGCCAGGAGCGCTGCGGCTCCCAAAGCGGTGACGGGTAAGCCCGATAAGTCGGCTCTTCCTGATCGCCACGCAGGGTTCGTTCCATCGCGAGCGACGTAAAGCGCTTGAGGGTTTCGCCTTGCATGACATGGATGTTCCACGGCTGCAGATTGCCGCCAGACGGGCTGCGTAATGCCGTATCCAAGATCGTTTTCAGAAGGCCTGTCTCGACCTCCTTCTCCAAAAAATCCCGCACGGTAATGCGCGAGAGAATAGAATCAGAAACGCTTGGGGTCGGATCAGTCGTAAAGGTCATGAGTATGCCTTAGCTTGGCTCACCGTCCGTTTCCACAGCGTCCCTACTCGCAGCCGCTATCTGATGCGCGATGCGTCGCAGGGCCAACCATTGGATGAAACCCAGGGTCAAAACTCCAGCGGCGATGCCGCGCCCCAGCCCTACGCCGTCAGAGATCCAAAGGGTGAAGGCCACGAGCGCGAGCGTGACGATGACCGTCGCCAGACGCAGGTTTGCAAAGGCGCGCTGCGTCTTGGCGGCTTCTGTCCCAATCTCAGATGCCTGTGTCTTAGAGTCCAAGTTTGGACCGCAGCAACTCGTTCACCGCTTGCGGGTTGGCCTTGCCTTGCGACGCTTTCATCACCTGCCCCACGAAGAAGCCGAGCAGCTTTGGATTTTTCTTGGCTTTCTCGACCTGACCCGGATTAGCGGCCAGCGCTTCGTCGACGAGCTTCTCGATCGCGCCCATGTCTGTGACCTGTTTCAGACCTTCACGGTCGATGATCCCATCGGCTGTGCCTTCGCCCGCAAACATTTTGGCGAAGACGTCTTTGGCGATTTTCCCAGAAATGGTTTTATCCGAAATCCGGTCGATCAGGCCGCCCAAACTTTCCGCGCTAATTGGGCTGTCTTCCAGCTCCAGTTCGGCATTATTAAGCGCCCCGAAGAGTTCGCCCATCATCCAGTTCGAAGCAATCTTGGCGTCACGGCCTTTGGCCACCGCTTCATAATAATCGCCCTTCGCCTTATCCGCCGTCAGAACGCCTGCATCATAATCGGGCAGGCCATATTCTTCGACAAAGCGCGCTTTACGCGCGGCGGGGAGTTCCGGAAGGTCCGCCTTGATCCGCTCAACAAATTCATCGGACAGGTCCAGCGGCAGCAGGTCGGGGTCCGGGAAGTAGCGATAATCATGCGCATCTTCCTTGGATCGCATTGTGCGCGTTTCACCCTTATTCGGGTCAAATAGCCGTGTTTCCTGATCGATATCGCCCCCGCTTTCCAGAATTTCGATATGACGGCGCGCTTCGTACATGATGGCCTGGCGGATGAAGCGTAAGCTATTTACGTTCTTGATCTCGCAGCGCGTGCCGAGCTCACCACCCGGTTTACGCACGGACACGTTCACATCGGCGCGAAGGTTTCCCTTCTCCATATCGCCGTCACACGTGCCGAGCGCCCGCACAATCTGGCGCAAGCTGTCCACATAAGCAGAGGCTTCCGCGGCTGAACGCATATCTGGCTTCGACACAATCTCCATCAGCGCGACGCCAGAGCGGTTCAGATCGACATAGGTCTCGTCTGGTGACAGATCGTGGATCGACTTGCCGGCATCCTGTTCCAAGTGAAGGCGCTCAATGCCAACTTTGACAGGCTCGCCATCTTCCGGTGTGATTTCAATCTCGCCCTCGCCCACAACCGGGAACT
>JBCBGR010000207.1:0-4952 GCA_038526555.1 Pseudomonadota bacterium | reverse complement strand
CGAAGAATTTGAACAGTTGAATGGAAAGGTTGAAGCTCTTGAAAGAAGCCTCCAAACGGGTTCTAAAAAAGATGTTGCTGAAAGCCTTAAGGCTATAAAAGAAAACGTCACGACCATGTCGGACTCATTTGAGGCAATTTCAAAGATAATTGGAACTCTCAAAACAATTGGGAAAACAGTAGGCATCGCTGGAACGACGCTAATGTCCATTCTCTAATTATTCTATTTCGACCTTAGGTCTCTCCGAAAGTCATTGTCTGATTGACCCTTTGTTCGTTCGTCCGGCTTTGGCGTCAAGAAACTTTGTGCATCTAAGTTGGCCGTCTGACCATTACACAATTATCTGGTTGCCCTGGTAATTCTTCTAATGCGTTAGAGTCTGGTCCGGTCCTACGGACTGACACGTTTCTGCATTAATGTTTCACGTACTGTAAGCACAGCTTTCACCATGTAGGTGCGTTACAAAGAGAGGCCTGCGAACCGAAGTTTGGTTGAATAGTCTTATCCCAATACTCGCATCATGACCTGTCCTAGGATATACTGATTGAACCAGCCGATTAGGAGCAGGGCCGCAATGGGCGACAGATCAAGCCCGCCCATCGGGGGAATGATTTTTCGGAATGGTTGCAGGATTGGATCGGTAAAGCGGGACAGGCCATACTGAATTTGCGAGACCATCCCGCCGCGCTGCGCGATCCCGAAAGCGAGGACCCAGCTGAGAATAATCTCAATGATGATGAGCCAGGTGATCACGCTCAAGATGGGCATGATCAAAAAAACAAGAAGTGACTGTGCGAATGTCATGGTGACCGCCTAAACTTGCACGGCGCGCGCATCAAGCGCGGATTGCGGCCCATCGCGTCGCATTAGCCTTTCTGACCGACGCGGTAGATGGTCGGCACGTTCGACTCGATACCCTCGATAATCGCCCCGGCAATGTCCTTCTTGGTCGCCGTTTCGATGCCCTGAAGACCGGGTGAGGAGTTCACCTCCAAAATCTTAGGTCCAGCTTCTGTTCGCAGAATATCGACGCCCGCCACGTCGAGTTTCAGGATTTTGGCCGCTTTGATGGCTTGTCGCCTTTCTTCGCGACGCAGGCGGACTGTTTTGACTGTCCCGCCTTGGTGGACGTTGGACCGGAAATCACCCGGCGCTGCCGTCCGCATCATGGCCCCCACAACCTTGCCGTTCACAATGAAGACACGAATGTCGGACCCGCCCGCTTCTTTGACGAATTCTTGGACAAGAAAGTGCGCATCAAGGCCGCGAAAGGCTTCAATAAGCGCGGAGGCCGACTTGCGCGTTTCGGCGAGGACAACGCCGCGTCCCTGTGTCGATTCGAGGAGCTTCACAACGGCGGGACTGCCGCCGACCAAGTCCAGAATCCCTTTCGTATCGCGCGTACTTTTCGCAAATGCTGTCGCAGGCATGCCGAGGCTATGCTGCGCCAGCAATTGATGAGCGAGGAGTTTATCGCGTGATTTGCCAATGCCGTCCGCTGGATTAACAACATAGACACCCATCGCTTCGAACTGACGGACAACCGCCATGCCGTAGAAGGTAATAGAGGCTCCAATGCGCGGAATGATGGCATCGTAGCGCTCCAGCGGTTTCCCATCATAGTAGACTTCCGGCTTGTGGGCGTTGATTGCCATGTAACAGCGCGATGTGTTGATGCACTCAATTGTGTGGCCGCGTGCTTCGGCTGCCTCAATCATCCGCTGATTAGAGTAGTTGTGAGGGCTCTGTGTTAGGATTCCGATCCGCAAGGGTCTCTGCTTTACGGATGATTTGCGACGTTTTTTATAGACTGAATATGACAGTTCGCCCTGCAGGAAGCTCTCGGTCGGGCGAACGCTCATCCCGTCCTGGATCGCAGAGCGTCCGAAGAGCATCCGGTAGCCCATGGTCTCGCGGTTGGTCAGGCTAATGTCGATGGGCATGGTTTTGTCGCCAATCGTCACCTTGCTTTCGATGATATAGCGCAGCTCTGTCTGTCCATTGGACGAGGTGACCGTCCGACGGTCTTTAACACGCGCGGAGCAGACCACTTCAATCGTCGGATCGTCAGGGTCGGGGTGCATAATGAAGCGGACTTGGGGTTTGGCTTCTGTGCCAAAGGGTTCGATACGCACAGCATGAAGGGCCGATGTGCGAGCGCCCGTGTCGACCTTGGCCTTGATAGCGGGCAAGCCCAAACTGGGCATGGCGACCCATTCTTCCCAGCCAAGAAGAAACTCCGTATCGTTTTTAGAGGTATCTGACATGTAACTCTTAATCCCCTGCGGCCATGGACCGCTTGTCGTTCGGACTATAACGCAGTAATCAACTTAACGAAGATCAAAACGATAATTGTCTGGGATAACCCCTCTGATGGATAATACAGAAACAATCGCTCGCGAGAGTATGGAATATGATGTCGTCATCGTTGGCGCAGGACCGGCTGGCCTGTCTGCTGCGATCCGCCTCAAGCAGCTAAACCCTGAGACATCTGTTGTTCTGCTTGAAAAAGGGTCTGAGGTCGGCGCGCATATTCTTTCTGGCGCTGTTCTGGACCCGATTGGGCTTGAGAAAATCTTTCCAAACTTCCGTGAGGATGCGTCCTGTCCGGTAAAACAGGAAGTGACGTCTGATCATCTGGCTGTTCTTGGGAAATCAGGCTCTATGACGCTGCCCAACTTCATCATGCCGCCGCTGATGAATAATCACGGAAAATATGTGGTCTCCATGGGGGCTGTGGCGCGCTGGATGGGCGATCAGGCTGAAGCGCTCGGTGTTGAAATCTTCCCCGGTATGGCCTGTTCCGAACTAGTCTACCGCGAAGATGGCAGCCTGAAAGGCGTGGTCGCGGGTGAGTTCGGGTATGAAAAAGACGGCAGCAAAGGCCCGAATTACGAACCCGGCATGGAGCTTCACGGCAAGTATGTGTTCCTAGCCGAAGGTGCGCGCGGTTCGCTCTCCAAGATTGCGATGAAGACCTACAATCTCGAAGACGGAGTCGAACCACAGAAATTCGGTCTTGGCATGAAAGAGGTTTGGGAGATCAAACCTGAAAATCACTCACCGGGTAAAGTCTATCACTCAACCGGATGGCCGCTGGGCATGAAACGCGGTGGCGGATCCTTCCTTTACCACGCTGAAAATAATCAGGTTTATCTCGGCATGATCGTCGATTTGAATTACGAGAACCCGAACGTCTATCCTTACATGGAGTTCCAGCGCTGGAAGCATCATCCCGATATTGCGGAAGTCCTCGAAGGCGGCAAGCGCATCTCTTACGGTGCCCGCGTGGTGACCAAGGGCGGATATCAATCCATCCCGCAAGCCGCGTTCCCAGGCGGGGCACTGCTTGGCTGCTCCGTTGGTCTTGTGAATCTACCGCGGATCAAGGGGAACCATAATGCCATGCTGTCAGGCATAGCTGCTGCGGAATCCGCGGACCGCGCGCTGAAGGCGGGTCGTTCCGCCGATACGTTGTCTGACTACGATCAGGAAATTCATGAGGGTCCGATTGGTGACGATCTGAAACCTGTGCGGAATGTTGCCGCTCTTAACGGTCGCTTCGGCCCGTTCCTTGGTGGGATGATGCTGGGCGGCATGGATATGTGGCTGCAGACACTCTTCAAGTTCAGCCCATTCGGGACCCTGAGCCATAAGAAGAACGATGCGAAATCGACGGAGACAGTCAGCAAGCACAAGCCAATCGACTATCCGAAGCCGGACGGGGTTCTATCCTTTGATCGCCTGACCAATGTGAGTTTCACAAACACGTACCATGGCGAAACGCAGCCAAGCCACCTTAAGCTCATCAATCCGTCCGTGCCTATTGATATCAACCTGCCGGAATATGATGAGCCGGCGCAGCGTTACTGCCCAGCGGGTGTTTATGAGATCGTGCGCGACGAAGACGGTTCAAACCCGAAATTCGTCATCAACGCGCAAAATTGCATCCACTGCAAAACGTGTGACATTAAAGACCCGTCCGAGAATATCGTCTGGACTGTGCCAGAAGGGGGCGGTGGCCCAAACTATGCAGGCATGTGATCCGGAGTGAGCCGACCCCGTCATGTCCCCCATCACTGTGCCTTTGGCACAGTGTGTGATAGCAGAATGCTATGATGTTCCGGTCCTTTCTTATATCCGCGCTATTCTGCCTTCCGTGCGGCACGGTTTGGGCGGATTATCCGGGTGATCCAGAACGGGCGAAGATGCTGGGAGACTATGTCTCTGGCAGTTATGCGCGTTATCTGAATGATCCTCGAGCCCAATCGCGTTTTTTTCAAGGGTCATTTGAAAATGCGCCAGAGGATGTGCGGCTGGGTCGCTTGGCACTTTATTCGGCGCTTTTCTCCGATGATCAGAAGCTCGCTCTTCAAACAGCTCGGAAGCTCTACAAAACAGACAATAGTGAAAGCATGGCGCGCGCTGTTCTCGCTGTTGATGCTTTTTCTAAAGGCCGGTCCGCGCGTGTTCGGCGATATGCCAGCGATCCGACCGTCGATTTCACGATGGGCTTGGCCATGCAGATCGTTCTGGGATGGAACCAGATTGATGAAGGCCGTTATGAAGCGGCGCGTGAAACCTTTTCGTCGCTCAGCGAGACAGAGTATTTTGGTCGCTTGGGTCAGCTCCAACTGGCCAAAATGGAAGGCCGCTTGGGGAATGTCGAAGCCGCGACAGAGATATTTGATGATCTAGAGCTCAGTGGCGTCACGGCCCTCGAACTGACGCTGGCTCGCGCTCGCTTTGAAGCTGCCAACGGCATGAAGGAGCGGGCAAGAGCCCGGCTTCAAACCCTTATTGACGATAATTCTGCCGCCCAGATTGGTCCGGCCGGGGAGTACCTCGATCGGCTGAAACAAGGAAAGCGGCTCCCAAGACTGTCGGAACGCGCTGAAGCCGCTCGTGCCCTGACAGACCCCGCATTTTCCTTCTTCGTCAGGAACAAATCA
>JBCBGR010000206.1:0-4953 GCA_038526555.1 Pseudomonadota bacterium | reverse complement strand
GTGATCGCGCATGGGCAAATGGCGGCAGGCGCGCTCGATGACATTATGAGCGCCTTTTATGATGGGCAGTATGATGTGCTGCTATCGACCTCGATTATCGAATCCGGGATCGATATTCCAACAGCCAACACCATGATCATCAATCGCGCGGACCGCTTCGGGCTGGCGCAGCTCTACCAGATGCGCGGGCGTGTCGGGCGATCCAAAATCCGTGCTTATGCTTACATGACGACCCCGGATGAGCATGTCGCAACGGCTGGTGCCATTCAGCGGCTGAAGGTCTTGCAATCGCTGGATACTTTGGGAGCGGGATTTACGCTGGCCAGTCATGATCTGGATATGCGCGGTGGCGGTAACCCGCTGGGTGAGGAGCAATCGGGCCATATTAAGGAGCTCGGCGTCGAGCTTTATCAGCATATGCTGGAAGAAGCCGTGGCAGAGCTCAAAGATGATGAGGCAAAATCAGATCAAAGCTGGACACCGCAAGTCAATCTCGGCGTCGCCGTCCTTATCCCGGAAGACTATGTCGAAGATCTAAATCTGCGTTTGTCACTCTACAGACGGATTTCTGATCTTGAAAATGACGAAGATAGTGATGGGCTGGCGGCTGAGTTGATTGACCGTTTCGGGCCGATCCCAGATGAAGTTGATGCACTCCTGAATGTTATGAAAATCAAGCGTTTATGTCGCAAGGCTCATGTTGAAAAGGTGGATGCGGGTCCGAAGGGCGTCGTACTAACCATGCGTCATCAGGAAATGTCGGACCCAGCCATCGTAATGAACGCCATCACGCAAAATAGTGGTTGGCGCCTTCGTCCCGATCAAACCATTCTGGTGCAAGGCGTTTTCAATACGCCCAAGTCTCGCGTGCGCGGTGCTGAGAGGGCTGTGAAGGCGTTGATACAGGAAGACAGCGTGAAGGACGCGGCCTAAGCCATCAAGCTCGCCGTCTTATCGGCGGAATCCGGCGTAGTCTCAACTTCAAACTGTTCCATAATCGCCGTCTCAATCGTCATGCGCAGTGTGTTGGGATCACCGCCCGTGTCAGCAAATGTTGAGGTTTCGACCATTTCCTTGATGCGCGCTGCAATGCGCGCCACATCTTTGCGATATTCTTCCGGGAAGGCGATGACGACTGTGTTTTTGTCGAGACGCGCGACAATATCCTGCATCCGGACGATACCCGCGATGTTGCGAATGGACTGCCCGTAAGCCGAATAGAGGACGGAGGCGGACAGCGCAGCCTTGAACTTCGGGATCAGTTTTAGCGTCAGAATAGAGAGCGGCACTTGCTTCTCGCGACAATCCCGGCTCACGCGTTGCAAATGAAGCTTGAAGAAACGATCATTCAGAACACCCGTTTCAGGGTCTGAACAGTCCTCACCGCCAAAGTTGATGAATTCATCTTTCAGGCGTTGATGCAGGCGGTAATCATTGGCGAGTTCGAGGATTCGACCGCTGAGCTCTTCCAGAGATGCCTTCGTGTCGATAATATCTTTGACACCATGCGCATAAGCGAGATTCGCTTGACGGAATGTCGATTTGTTGACCAGCAAGAGTGTCGGCACATGGAAGAGGCGGGGGTTCCGGCGCATTGTTTCCGCAATCGTCATAGCGGGTTCAGAGCCATCCAGTGCGTTGATAACCACGGCATCGAACGAGCCGCTGTGCAGGTAATCAAAAGCGGAGAATGAGGTAAAGGCCGCCACGACATTCACATTTTTGTTCTGCAGAGCGTTGACAACTGACATGTAAGACGGGTCGGCTTTCCCAATAAACAAGACGCGGAAGGGTTCTCGCAAAGACGTATCTGTCAGTACCAAGTCCTGTCCAAAATGGTCATTTAACGTGGCTTGACGGCGGATAATTTCCACCTCCATCTGACCCAGACGGATCAATGAAGACATTCGATAAGCGACCTGAACCGCGTGGATAGGCTCATATAGGACAGAGTCGTAAGGATGGTCGCCTTCCGCTTCACGCATGAGCCGCCCCAAAATGGGGAACTGACGGGGCGCGTATTTTCCCCGAACTGTCGCGACAATCTGGGCTGATTGTTCCACATAGTCTGTAAGGAAACAGAGCACCGCGGAGGGTGACTTGTGCGGGAGCACCATATCCTCAATTGTACCGGAAAATCCGGTCATCTGTACATCCAGTGATAGATTACGCAGATGCTCCAAGAGGGAGGCTGCACCCGTCACATCATCAGTCACGATAAGAACACGGCGGTTTAACCGTGTAGTGGAAGCAAAGTCCGATTCTGTCGCGAGATTCGACATAGGCGTCACATAGGGACTCGCCCCTTTCTCATCCGTTAACCCTGATTAGGAATGAGTGGCTCAGAGGGGTGAAATCTTATAAAACTCTGGGAATCGCAGACTTGAATACGCAACATGGCGTCTGCATCTTTCTGTAGGGCGTAGATAAGTTTCCTGAGCTATTTCGGGAAAGTCTGTTCTCTCAATATTGGAGTCTTGTGTGTCAGTTGGTCTTCTCATGGTGAATTTGGGGAGCCCAGATGCGCCCACACCGGAAGCAACCCGGCGTTATCTCGCTCAGTTTTTGCATGATTATCGCGTTGTCGACACATCCCGCTGGATCTGGTGCCCCGTCCTCCACGGGGTCATCCTACGTATTCGACCTGCCAAGTCGGCTAAAGCCTATGCGAGCATTTGGGGTGAGGGAGAAGAGGCCCCTCTGATCCGTATCACACGCGCACAGGCTGCCGGCGTTCAAAGCCGCCTCGGCCACAATGTCAAAGTCGAAGTGGCCATGCGTTATGGCAACCCATCGATCGATTTTGCGCTTCAAAAGCTCATGGCGGAGGGGTGTGACCGGATCGCAGTCCTACCGCTCTATCCGCAATATGCTGGCGCGACGACAGCCTCTGTCTATGATGATGTGGCGAAGTCACTGATCGGCAAATGGAACGTGCCCGAACTTCGGATGTTGCGGGATTATTACCGCGAACCCGCATTCATCCAATCACTGTCGAACAGCCTGTCCGACCACTTGGAAACGCTTGATTGGGAGCCTGAACAAATCCTCTGCTCTTATCATGGGTTGCCACAAAGCTATGTCGATAAAGGGGATCCCTATCAGTCAGAATGCCTAGCCACGACAGAGCTTTTGCGGGCGGAAACCGGTTATAGCGAAGAGGTTCTCCGCTCGACATTCCAATCCCGCTTCGGCCCAAAGGCCTGGCTTCAGCCTTACACAGACAAAACGCTGGAAGCTTTGCCCGAGCAAGGCGTGAAACGCGTGGCCGTTATGATGCCCGGCTTTTCAGCAGACTGTCTGGAAACTCTGGAAGAAATTGCCATTGAAGCGGAAGAAGAATTTCATGAATCGGGCGGGACGCATTTCACGGCTGTGCCTTGCCTGAATGACCGGGAAGACCATCTGGATATGCTGGCGGATGTGGCGCGGCGTCGCTTGTTATCAGGCTGGCTTGACGAGGTCGAATAAGGCCTGATGATCCGGCGTAAGTATGTCCTTTGAGGATATCGTGTAATCTGCGAGGGCTGCATAATCCCACGCGCGTGATGCCAACAGTTCTGGATAGCTGACGAGAAGCGACTCTGTCTCTGAGAGTTCGTCGCGCTTCTGATAATGACCGTTCCAAGCCAGAGGCTTGGGCTGCGCAAAATATTGAGACTTCAGCCGTTCGAGATGTTCATCTGCCGCTTCGATATAAACAACAAACCAGTCACGTTTAAGCGCGTCCAAAACATCCTTGTCCGTGTAAATGACTGACCCCGTTGTATCGAGAAGGGGGTTACGGGCTTCCGTTTCTAGGCTCTTTCGTGTCGCAACGGTTTCGAGTGCAATCGACTCACGCTCGCGTTCCTCATAGCCCTCACTGTAGGGCTGACCTTGCCAGGCGGCGAAAGCATCCATGTCGGTTTCACCCAGTACGTCCCAAATGAGGCGGTCCACTTCAATCAAAATGAAATCAAAATGCGTTGCCAGACGCATGCCGGAATAGCTTTTGCCAATGTTGGACATGCCGATCAGGGCGAGTTTCAGCGTTCCGGCTTTGTAACGCGCGTCAAACTCTGATCGTGTGAGCTTCATCCCAGTTGCGCTTCGAGGTGGCCCGCTAAAGCATCCAGAGACGGGGCGAGAGTGGTGACACGCGGTTCTGTCTCCATCGCTTTTGCGAGCGGCGGCGGGAGTGGGATGTCGGCATGGATGATGCCTTCCAGACTGTCTGAGAACTTGGCGGGATGGGCCGTGCCGACAGTGACAAAGGTCGCGTCTACATCATGAGCGTCGCGGAAAGCATTCATGCCAAGATGTCCGACGGCCGTATGAGGACACATGAGATAGCCTGTTTCCTGATGAACCTTCCGGACATGACGGGCTGTTGTTTGATCATCAAAGGATGTGCCCCACACCGCCTCACGGATCGCGTCAACATCGTCGCCGAAGAGGCTGAGAATACGGGGGAAATTGTTCGGGCGCCCAATATCCATCGCGTTGGAAAGGGTCGGCGTAGAAGCCCGTGGACGATAGACCCCATCCGCCAGATAATCGACAAAGGGATCGTTCACATTGTGAGAGACGACAAACCGATCAATCGGCGCGCCCATGGCGCGAGCCATCAAGCCGCCGGTGAGGTTCCCCAGATTGCCGGATGGCACAGAAATCACGAGCTCACGTAGAGGATAGGCGGCTTTGGCCTGGAGTGAAGCCCAAACATAATAGAAGCTTTGCGGGATAACCCGTCCGACGTTGATGGAGTTTGCACTCATCAAATCAAAGCGCTTGTAACACAAGGTCTTTAGATCCAGACTCAATTGGATCCGGGCAGTAGCCGCTCGCCCTGTTTTACTATGGCTACCAGGAAATAAGGTGCGAAGCGATGAGTTGAGCTTTACACAAACGCTATCTTCGACCAGCATCTGATTAAATGAACTTAAGCGTCCCAGTCTCAGGGACGCTTAA
>JBCBGR010000205.1:0-4959 GCA_038526555.1 Pseudomonadota bacterium | reverse complement strand
CTTGCAGATTGGTTCAGAGATATTTCAAAACGTCTCAGCGTTCAAAAAACGGAACCGCCTGCATGACCTATCAGAAAATCGGTGTGATCGGCGCTGGCGCCTGGGGAACCGCTTTGGCGCAATCACTCAGCGTGTCCGGACGTGATGTGACGCTTTGGAGCTTCGAACCGGACTGCGCGGATGCGATCAATAAACGACATGTCAACGAGACGTATCTGGATGGGGTCAAGTTGGATTCCTCGCTTGTCGCAACATCTGATGCGGCTGATTTGGCCGGATCTGACGCCATCCTATCCGTCGCGCCAGCGCAGCATACGCGAGCCACACTGACCACCTTTGCGCCGTATATCTCAGCGAGCATACCCGTCTTGCTCTGCTCCAAAGGCATTGAAATCAGTACGAGGGCTTTCATGGCCGACGTTTTAAAAGAGACGATCCCGCAGGCGATCCCAGCTGTTCTTTCTGGCCCGTCCTTTGCGGAGGATGTCGCCAAAGGGTTGCCGACGGCTGTTACATTAGCCTGTGCCGACGCGGTAATTGGCCGTGACCTGGTCACCGCCTGCGCCTCCCCCAGCTTCCGCCCCTACCTCACCAACGATGTCATCGGCGCCGAGATTGGCGGTGCCGTCAAAAATGTCCTCGCCATCGTTTGTGGCATTGTTCTGGGGAAAGGTCTGGGCCGGTCCGCGCATGCCGCCATCATGGCCCGCGGGTTTGCGGAAATGAACCGATTGGGCAAAGCGCTTGGCGCGCGTCCAGAGACGCTGATAGGTCTCTGCGGCCTGGGTGATCTCGTCCTGACCTGTAGTAGTGAGATGAGCCGGAATATGAGTTGCGGTCTGGCGCTGGGACGGGGTGAAAAGCTCGAGGACATTCTAACGGGTCGCCTAGCGGTTACAGAAGGGGTTGCCACGGCGCCTGCACTTAAAACCCTCGCGCAGGAACTCAATGTGGACATGCCGATTAGTCTGGCGCTCGCCGCTATTCTCGCGGGTGATATGACAGTCGATGATGCCATTGATGATCTGATGTCGCGCGATCATCGTCTTGAAAATGAATAGAGCCTCAGAGCGTTTTCGACTTTCCAAACTCGATCATGGGCAGATCCAGTGGCATGATTTCCGTCTCTGTGAGATGCTTTCGCGCGCGTTCGATCAAAGTGAGTTGACCATCCACAACGGCGACTAATCGCCCATTCGGGGAGAGTTGATCGAGTACCTTATCCGGTACAGCTCGCACAGCGCAGCCCAGCACAATCCGATCAAACGGCGCCTGACCCGGCCACCCATATCGCCCATCCCCATGTCGAATTTCGACATTCCGAACACTTAATTCCTTCAGACGCGCCTCGGCTGTTTCAACAAGCTTGACGTAACGCTCAACCGCATAAACACGCCGCGCGACCTGCGCCATTATGGCCGACATCCACGTGGAACCAGAGCCAATCTCCAAAACTTTGGATCGGTCTGTGAGCGCCAATATCTGAACGAGTAAGGCTGTTGCCAGCGGCGCACTAATCGTCTGCCCACACTCAATCGGCAGGGCTAAATCCTCATAAGCGCGTTCCGACAAATCATTAGAAATGAAACGCTTACGCGGCACTTCTTCCATCGCCCGCAAGGTCGAGGCATCGCTAATCCCACGCGAGCGCAGCCGCATGATCATGTCGACTAATCGAGGATCGAAGCTCATTCGGCGCGAAGCTTGTCCAGCGTATCAGCGTGCGTCAGGTCCGTGTGGAGCGGCGTGACCGAGATGAAGCCGTCATAGATGGCGCGCAGGTCCGTTCCTGCATCCGGGTTGGATTTCTTCGCCCCATAAGTGAGCCAGTAATAATCACCGCCGCGCGGGTGGTCGCGCTTATCAATGTGGCTCATCTGGAAGTCACGCTTACCCTGTCGCGTGTACTGAACGCCGCGCACATCGTCGGGTGCCGCATCCGGGAAGTTGACGTTCAGAACGACACTGGCTGGCCATCCCTTCTCGAGTAAGGTGCGGACGACTGACGGACCATGGGCCTCTGCCGTTTCCCATGGGAGGGACGTCGCGCCTTGAAACCCGCGCGCGAGGCTCAGTGCGATGGACGGTACGCCCATCTGCATCCCTTGCAAGGCACCTGCGACAGTTCCGGAAAAGGTGACATCCTCGGCCAGATTCTGACCGCGGTTTACGCCCGACAAGACAAGGTCAGGCGGATGGTCATCCAAGAGGTCCCGCATCGCGACAATCACAGAATCCGTGGGTGTGCCCGTCACAGAATAAACGCGATCATCCAGATGACGAAGACGCACCGGATTATGCAGGGAGACACCCCGCGACGCCGCCGATTGCTCATTGTCCGGCGCACAAACCCAAACGTCATCAGAGAGTTCAGACGCGATGCGGCGGAGGACCTGCAGCCCCGTCGCCCGCACACCATCATCATTTGTCAGGAGTATTCGCATGCCAGCGTCCTAAAGCGTTTGAGCTCAAAAACTAGAGCCTGAACCAGTAGCCTATAATCGTTTATCCGGTGCAAAAAGGCCGAGGCGTGAGAAGCCGCGAGGCGCATTGCGACCGACTTGAGCGCGCGATCCTTCGTAGAGCGCCCAATCGGAAACCTCGATTTTCCGGCCTGCACTATCAATATAGTGGAGACCTTCTTCGCTGGCGAAGGTCGTAATGTCCTTGAGCGTACCGTCTTTATATTTCTGAAGGCGAACGCCCTTACCGCGCGTCATTTCCGGCAAATCGTCCAGACCAAAAACGAGCAGCTTTCGGTTCTCTCCAATGACCGCAATCCGGTCCCCCTTGGCTTCGATCACGCGCACGGCTTCGACGTCGCCTTTAACATTGAGAACCTGTTTTCCGCCTTTGGTCGACGCAATGACGTCAGTTTCTTTGACTTTGAACCCGTTGCCCTCGCTTGAGGCCACGACCAACGATCGCTCAGGGTCATGAACAAACAGTCCAACTGGTATATGATCGTTTTCGAGATCCAGCATCAAACGGATCGGTTCCCCATTGCCGCGTCCGCCAGGCAGTTTGTCCCCGGCCAGCGTGTAGAACTTCCCATTGGAGGCGAACAAAATGATCTTGTCCGTCGTTTCTGCGGGTACCGCAAAAGCGAGCTTGTCACCTTCTTTGAATTTCAGGCTCTTCAAATCATCGACGCGGCCCTTCATCGCTCTTATCCAGCCCTTTTCAGACAGAACGACCGTAATCGGTTCTTTCTGAATGAAGGCTGTGGCCAGATCGATTTCCAGATCAGGCGCTTCGGCAAAGATTGTGCGACGGCGACCCTCCTCCGTTTTGGGACCATAAAGATCGCGCAGTTCACGAATTTGCCCAGAAATGGCCAACCATTGCTTCTCATCAGAGCCAACCAGCGCTTCCAGTTCCGCTTGCTCTTCACGCAAAGCATCGCTCTCTGACTTGATCTCGATTTCCTGAAGCTTGTTCAGCGCGCGCAAACGCATGTTAAGTATGGCGTCCGCTTGGCGATCCGTCAGGCCGAAGGCTTTGATGAGTTCATCCTTTGGTTTGTCTTCATAACGCACAATCCGGATCACTTAGTCCAGATTAAGGAAGGCGATCATATAGCCATCGAGGACTTCCAACCGCAGGGCAATCTTGCCAAGACGCTGCTGCGTGCGACGCAGGAGGACTTCCCGGCGATGATCGAGCCAGCTCTGAATGACCTCGCGGAGGTCCATGACCCGCGGAACACCGTTTGCGTCCAGTACATTCATGTTCAGACTGACTCGCGACTCCAACTCGGATAGCTTAAAGAGGCTTTCCATAAGGACTTCCGGATCGATGTTCTTGGAACGCGGTTCCAGAACGATACGAATGTCTTCTGCGGATTCGTCGCGCACATCAGCGAGTCCAGACGCCGTTTTGCTTTCGATAATATCGGCTAGCTTCTCAATCAGGCGAGACTTCTGAACCTGATAAGGGATTTCTGTGACCACGATCTGGTATTGACCGCGACCAATATCTTCCTGCTCCCACTTCGCCCGGACGCGGAACGAGCCCCTTCCAGTTTTATAGGCATTCAGAATGCTATCCCGTGGCTCCACCAGAATGCCCCCGGTTGGTAGATCTGGGCCGAAAATATGGTTCTCAACCAGCGTTTCGATCCGTGCATTCGGTGTTTTGATCAGGTGTAACGCAGCATTGCATATCTCCGCCACATTATGCGGCGGAATGGACGTCGCCATGCCAACCGCAATGCCTTGCGCGCCGTTGGCCAGAAGGTTTGGAAAACCGCCGGGTAAGACGACGGGCTCTTTGTCTTCCTCATTATACGTATCTTTGAAGTCGACCGCGTCTTCGTCGAGGCCTTCGAGCAAGAGAACACCCGCAGGTGTCATCTTGGCCTCTGTATAGCGCATCGCCGCCGGGCTATCGCCATCAATATTGCCAAAATTGCCCTGCCCTTCGACCAGCGGATAGCGTGTCGCGAAGGTCTGAGAGAGTTTGACGAGCGCATCGTAAATCGACTGATCCCCGTGCGGATGGTACTGACCCATCACATCGCCAACGATCCGCGCAGACTTTTTGTAGGCCCCTTCCGGGTTCAGTTTTAGCTGCCGCATCGCGTAGAGAATACGACGGTGAACCGGCTTCATACCATCACGAACATCCGGCAAAGCACGTTGCGTAATCGTGGACAGCGCATAGGCCATATACCGCCCGGACAAGGCCCGATCGATATGCTCTTCCACAATCGGTTTGGGCTGCGGCGCGGGTTTGGGTGGTTTGGTTTTAGCCATGGTGAAATCTCTAAGTGATTCCGTCTAAAAACATAGACCCACACACAGAGAAATCCTTATGGATCAGTCCGCAAACCCTTGGGCTTTCAAGCGATCAACCATGATCCGTCGGGCTTCTGGCAGCGTCCGGTTGCGTTCCCATTGCACCCGTGTTTCCAGAAAGTGCCCGGTCAGTTTCAGGCCATCAGAGACATCTTCTGCG